>DASZRI010000447.1:0-1606 GCA_035549215.1 Gemmatimonadaceae bacterium
TACAGCGTGGTCGTCTTGCCGGACCCGGTGGGCCCGGTGACGATGACGATGCCATCGCGGTAGGTGAGCAGCTGGCGAATGCGCACCAGTTCCCGCTGGGCCAGGCGGCAGTCGTCGAGCTGGCGCGTCGTGTCAGGGCGCAGGATGCGGATGACGGCCTTTTCTGCGTCGCGCGTGGGCACCGTGGAGATGCGCAGGTCGAACTTCCCGCCGTCCAGCTCGATGCGTGCGCGACCGTCCTGCGGCCGCAGCCGGTCGGCGATGTCGAGCTTGCCGAGCACCTTGATGCGCGACACGACGCGGTTGAGCGCGGCCGCGGGAAGGTGCATGTACACGCGCATCACGCCGTCCACGCGAAAGCGCACGACGCCACCCTTGGGGCCGGGCTCGATGTGGATATCGCTCGCGCCGCTGGCCACGCCCTCGCGGAGGATCAGGTTGCTGAGCTTGACCACCGGCGCCGCGTCCACCTCCTCGACGGCGACCGTCTCGGGCTCCATCTCGTCCACCACGCGCACGGCATCGGCGATCTCGGCGTCCACCGTGGTGAGCAGGCGCTCCACCGCGCGGTCCGGCGAGTAGCCGGCGTTGATCGCCTCGGCGATCGCGCCCGGGGGCGCGAGCTGGAAGGTGACGCGGCGCCCGGCCGCGAATTCCAGCGCCTGCTCGGTGCCGAGGTCGGTGGGGTCCGCGGTGGCCACGACGATCGTGCGATCGTCCTCGCGCAGCGGATAGACGTGGTGCTTCCGGGCGATCTTCTCGGGGATCAGCTTGAGTGCGCGGGGCTCCCCGGCCTCGAGGTCCGCGACGGCCAGGCGCATGCCGGGCGCGATGCGCTGCGCGAGTTCCCTGCTGCTCAGCCCCAGCGCGCGGGCCACGGAATCCCACGCATCATTCAGCGTCGCGCCGCGCGCAACCTGGAGTTGCGCTGCGCCCGCGATCTGCGCCCGCTGCGCGGCGGCCACCAGCCAATGCATGTGCCTTGTTTCTCCTCCCCGAGTCTACCCGTGCGGACCGCCGTGGCCCGTGTCCTCGGGAAGGTAGTGCGTCAGCGCGGCGTGCGTCAGTGCGGGTCGCGGCGAACGGCCGTCTGCACCGTCGCGGCGAAGCGCGCCCAGTCGAGCGTCGGCGCGTCGCCGGTCGTCGCGGCCGGGGCGCCGCCGAGGGGCGCCATGGATTCCCCCGGGGCCGGCTCCATGCGCCCTTCCTCTTCCGCACCCGCCGTGAGCAGCCCCGGCGGCCTTCCGGCCGCGAGCATCGGCAGCGATGTGTCGGTGACGGTGAGCGAGAACTCGAGCCCCTCGCGCATGAGCTGCGCCGCGGCGTCGGCGTCGGTGGCCTCGTGCACGCGGAACCCGCCGCCCTCGAGCAGTGCGCGGGCCATGCGGCGCCACGCCGGGTCGGGATTCATCACGAGCACCGCCGGCGGGCCGCCCGGCTCGGCGGCCTCGTCGTCGAGCTGGTCACCCAGCACGCGCTCGATTTCCTGCAGCGTTGTCTCTCCACGGCGCACGCGGGCCACCGCCACGTCGCGCAGCGGCGCCATGCCGTTCGCGATCGCGGCGCGCTGCAGGGCGTTGGCCGTCGCGCCGCCGGCGATCATGTC
>DASZRI010000448.1:0-3658 GCA_035549215.1 Gemmatimonadaceae bacterium
ATCGCCCATCACCGTCTGGAGGTCGAGCAGCGCGGCGACCTCGACCAGCGAGTCGGTGAGCGCCTGGTTGGCCTGCTGGCCGGCGAACACCGTGGCCAGTTGCACGTCCATCTCGCTCGCGTCACCGGCGTCGCGCCGGGCGCGCGCCATGTGGAGCAGCGAATCGGCGTCCTGTGCGTTGCGTGCCGAGAGCCGCGCATGCGCCGCCGCGACCAGCGCGGTTGTGTACGTCGTTTCGGCGTCAAAGGTGACGGCGGCGCGTTCCAGCGCGAAGCGGGCGCGCGCGGCGTCGTTGAAGGCGGACGCACCGCCCACGCGTGCGCGGCGCAGCCACGGGAAGTCGAGCGGCACGTCCAGCAGGACGTGATGCTGCGGCACATCCTTGCTGTAGCTCGCGGTGAGCGTGGGGTTGGCGAACTGCCGGGCTCCCACGAGGGCCGCGTGCGCAGCCGCCGTATCGGCGGCGGCAAGCGGAAGGCGCGGGCCATGCGCCAGTGCAGCGCTGATCGCCTGCGCGCGCGTGACCGGCTGCTGCGCGCAGAGCGCGCCGGGGGCGGCTGCGATCACGGCCAGGGCGAGCGGAATGGCGTGCCGCAGCGGCACGCGGACGAGTCGATTCATCGCGCAAAGATGTTAGCGCGGCGACCTGTCAGGAAGATGACACCCCCGAGCGCCCGGTGCGCGGGAAGCGCACCTCTGCACGCGTACCGGCCCCCGGAGCGGACGTGAGCCGCAGCGTCGCCCCGTGCGCATCGGCGATCCAGCGGGCGATGGACAACCCGAGCCCTGCCCCATCGCCGCGGCCGCGGGCCGCGTCGGCGCGGTAGAATCGCTCGAACACGTGCGGCAGGTGCTCGGGCGCGATGCCGACGCCGGAGTCCTCGATGATCGCGACCGATGCGCCGTCGTCCTGCAGGACGTCCACACGCACCGTCCCGCCCCCCGGCGTGAACTTCACCGCGTTCTGCAGCAGGTTCATCACCAGCTGGCGCACCAGGTCGGCGTCGCCTTCCACCGGCGCTTCGTCGAATGCCCCGAGGGTGAGCTCCACGCCCTTGGCGCCCGCCAGCGCGCGCGCCGCCTCGGCGCTCTCGAGCACGACGTCGTCCAGGAAGAAGGGCTCGCGCTTCAGCGGCCGTTCGCCCGCGTCAGCGCGGGCAAGTGTGAGCAGGTCGTCCACGATCCCGCCCAGCCGCTCCGCCTCGCGCTCGATGACGCGCAGCGTGTCCGCGTAGGCCGCCGGGTCGCGTGGGGCCTGCAGCGCCACCTCGGCGCTGGTGCGCAGGACGGCGACCGGGGCGCGCAGCTCGTGCGCCGCGTCGGCCATGAACCGGCGCATGTAGCTGATCGTCCGTTCCACGGGCGCCGTGGACTTGCGCGAGAGGACCCCCCCACCCGCCGCCACGAGCACGAGCGCCGCCAGTGCCGCCCCACTGAACGCCGCGATGAGCGCGGCGTACTGGTCCTCCAGCTCCACCTGGTCGGCGAGCGCGGCGGCCACCATCACCTGCCCGCCCGGCAGCGTGAACCGTTCGGCGTGGAGCCGGAGGTTGCGCTCCGGGTGTTCGTGGCGCCGCGCGTCGGCGGATCCCGCGGCGGCCGCGCGCGGCGCGACGTCACGCACCCAGCCAGGGATCGTCGCCGGCTTCACCGGCGTCCCGTCGGGACTCATGAGGTAGAGCGTGCGATCCGGGATGTGCAGCTCGTCCACGGCGTCCACGACGGCGCCCTTGGCCGCCGTGCGCTCGCGTTCCCGAATGGCGGCGGCGCGCTCGAGTTCCTTGGTGGCCTCGCGCAGCGATGCGTCGAGCTGGCGCGTGAACTGGCCGCGGATGACGACGAAGAGCCCGCCGCCGAGCAGCGAGAGGATGAGCCCGAGCGTGAGGACGTACCACGCCGTGAGGCGCAGGCGGAGGGCGGTGAGCGGCTGCAGCGCCATGCGTCAGGCCCCGAAGCGGTAGCCGGCGCCGCGCAGCGTGTGGATCAGCCGCGGCTCGAATCCCTCATCGATCTTGCGTCGCAGGCGCCGGACCAGCACCTCGAGCACGTTCGTGAACGGGTCGTGGTTGTCGTCCCAGACGTGCGCGGTGATCGCCGCGCGGTCCAGCACGACACCCGTGTGGCGCACGAACACCTCGAGCAGCGCGAACTCCTTGGCGGTGAGCTCGATCGCGCGCCCCGCGCGCCGCACCTCACGCGTGGCAAGGTTCACCTCGAGATCGGCCACGCGCACCTGCTGGGAGAGCAGCGCCGGCCCGCGGCGCCCGAGCGCGCGCACCCGGGCGAGCAGCTCGCGGAAGGCGAATGGCTTGATGACGTAGTCGTCGGCGCCGGCCTCGAGCCCCTGCACGCGGTCGTCCACCGCGTCGCGCGCGGTGAGCATCAGGATGGGCGCGACGACGCCGCGCCGGCGGAGCTCGCGGCACAGGTCGAGCCCCGACCCGCCGGGGATCATGACGTCGAGGATCACCAGGTCGGGCGCGTTCCGGAGCGCGGCGTCGAGGCCGCGGGCGTACGTGCCGGCGGCGGTGACGTCGAAGCCGTGCTCGCGGAAGCCGTTCCGCAGCACGCGCGCCAGCTCGGGATCGTCCTCGACCAGCAGCAGCCGCACGGCGGGTGCGCCGCCCATCAGTTGCGCTCCCCGCTCACGCGTTCACGACTCCACGACGAGCAGCCCCATGGCGCCCTTCTGTCCATGGCCGAACTGGTGGTTGACGAACGGGAACTCTCCGGCCACGTCGCAGTCGAGCTCGAAGATCATCCCTCCGCCCGCGGGCACCGCGAAGGTCTGCACGCCACGGATCGCGTTGGCCGGCGGTTCCCCGAGGTACACGACGTCGAACTGCTCGCCGACGATGTGGAAGGCGCACGTCTGCGTGGGCCCGGCGTTGACGACGTAGAAGCGCACGCGGTCGCCCTTCTTCACCGTGATCGGGTTGTGCAGGTACTGGTCCGCGATCCCGTTGAACACCACGTAGTCCGGCAGCGTGCCGAGCATCTTGTTGTAGTCGAACATCGGCGCGCCCTTGTCGTCCTTGCCCAGGTACAGCTCGCTCTCGACCAGGACGAACTCCTTCGCGGGGGGCAGCGGCGTGGGCGGGTCGACGATGATCGCACCGACCATGCCCATGCCGATGTGCATGAGCACGGGCTGCGTGCCGCAGTGGTACATGAAGGCGCCGGCGCGCCGCGGCTTGAAGCTGAAGGAGTGGGATTCCCCGCTCATCGCCGACTTGAATGCTTCCTTGGGGTTGATCTGCGCGGCGTGGAAGTCCATCGAGTGCGGGATCTTGCCGTGGTTCGTGAGCGTGAAGTCCACGGTGTCGCCGACGCCGACGTGGATGAACGGGCCGGGCATCGTGCCGTTGAAGGTCCACGCCGGGACGACCAGGTCCTGCGTGGCGTACACGTTCACTTCCTCGGCGGTGAACTTGACCGTCGCGTGGCCGCCGGGCGCGCGCGCGGGCAGGCTCGCGTCGCGCGCAGCGTACGGTGCCGCGGCCTTGAGCCCCACCGGCGGCGTGGTTCCCGGCGCCTGCTGCCCGCCGGACGCCGGCTGTTCCTCCAGGCGGCAGGCAGACAGGAGTGCACCGGCCGCGCTCACCGCACCAATCGCCGACGCCCGCGCAAGGAACGAGCGGCGGTCGGGAATGGCGGG
>DASZRI010000449.1:0-2568 GCA_035549215.1 Gemmatimonadaceae bacterium
AGCAACACGGCGTCTCTCGGCGGGCTCGTCGCGCGGTGGCTCGGCGGCGGCGCTTTTGCGCGGCCGCTCGGCGGCGCGCCGGCGCTCGCGCGCGCCACGAACGGCGTGCTCTCGCTGGCGCTGCTCGCGGTCGCGGTCGCGGCGACCTGGCGGCGCGCCCAGTCGCCCGTCGGCGAACGCGCCGCCGGCGCCGCGTGGATGTTGCTCATCGTGCTGCTCAACCCGCTCGCCTGGACGCACACCGTGGTCCTCGCGCTGCCGGCGCTCGCGCTCCTCGGCGGGATCGCGCCCCCCGGCGTCCTCACGATCGCCCTCGCGGCGCTGAGCGTGCCGCGGCAGACGCTGCTGGCGCTCGCGGGACCGCCGCCCGTGTCCCCCGCGGCCGCCCCGCTGCTGTCGCTGCACGCATTCGCACTGCTCGCGCTGTTTTTCGTCGCGCTGCGCGCCGCCGCACCCTGTTCAGTCGCCCCCGCACCCGATAACATGGCGCTGCCACGCTGATGCGCGGGATTGCCTTTCACCGCATGACGATCGGCCTCTTGTTCGTGGCCGTCGTGCTCACCGCCTGTCTCATGCCCGCGCAGTCGGACACGTACTGGCACCTGCGCGCGGGCGCCGACATCTGGCGCACGCACCACGTGCCGCTCGTCGAGACGTACTCGCACACGGCGCGCGGACAGTTCTGGCCCAATCACGAGTGGTTGTGGCAGGCCTTCTCGTACGCGATGGTGCGCACCGGCGGCATGCCGCTGCTGGCGGCTGCGGCCGCGGGCATCGTCGCCGGTGCCTTCGCGCTCGCCTACCGGCTCATGGTGAGCGCGCCCGCGACCCGGTTCGCGCTCATGGTCGCGGGCGTGCCCATCAGCGCGTGCGTGTGGGCGCTTCGCCCCCAGATCGTCAGCCTCGCGCTGCTCGCGCTGCTCGTGACCTTGCTCGCGCGCGAGCGCTACCGCTGGCTGCCGCTGCTGTTCGTCGCGTGGGCGAACGTCCACGGCGCCGTGGCGCTGGGCGGCGCGGTGCTGGCGGTCACGGCCGCGGCGGCCCTCGTGCGCGCCCGGTCCGGCGACCCACACGACCAGCGGCGCGCGCTCACGCTCACGCTCCTCACGCCCCTCTGCGCAGCGGCGACGGCGCTCACGCCGCTCGGCCCACGCTTGTGGACCTTCATCGGCGAATCGATCCAGCGCTCGCGTCGCACGATGATCAACGAGTGGATGCCCGCGTATCCCAACGGGCCCGTCGAGATCGCCTTTTGGGTGCTCGCGATCGGGTTCGTCGTGCTGCTGGTCCTGCGTTGGCGCCGGCTGCGCGCGTGGTCCGACGTCGCCGTGGTGATCGCCGCGGTGGTGGTGCTGCCGCTCGCGATGCGCGCCGTGCGCAACATCCCGCCCTTCCTCCTGCTGGCCATGCCCGCGGCGAGCCGGCTTTTGGGCGCGGACTTTCGCCTGGGCCGCCGCGCCGCCGACGCGCGGACCACGGAAGAGCACCCGCGCCTCAACCTGGCCATTCTGGTGGCGCTCGCGCTGGGCGGCGCCGCGGTGGTCGGCGTCGCGTGGGCGGCGCCGTTGCCCAGGCTCGGCTGGCGCCCTCTGCCCGACGGCGCCATCGCCGCCCTGCGCGCCTGTCCGGGACCGCTCTACAACCGGTACAACGACGGCGGCTTCGTGATCTGGTTCGTGCCGGAGACGCCCGTCTTCATCGACAGCCGGCAGGATCCCTACCCGGTCGACTTCGTGCTCGACACCGTCCGCGACGACAGCCACGCGACGGCGATGACGACGCTGGCGCGCCGCGGGATCCGGTGCGTGCTGCTCCCGCATGACTCCGAGACGCTGCCGCAGCTCGCGAGCGCGGGGTGGCGCACACGCTACTCCGACGCCGACTGGTCCGTGGTCTACGCGCCGCTCACACCGGCGACGGCCGCAGGGACCGCGCGAGATCCCGCAGGCACGCCGGCGCCGCGATGACGCCGAACGCGAGCAGCGGCGCGTACATCGCGCCCCAGTAATCGTTGAACCAGTGCCCCACGAAGGCGAACGCCGCGAGGTAGCCGAAGACGATGAGCGCGGCGCGCCCGGCACCCGGCGCGCGCCAACCTCCCAGGCCCAATAGCGCGATCGGCAGCGCGACGGCGACTGCGGCCGGCGGCAGCGCGACGAAGAGCGGGCTCCAGCGCGCCGTCGCGATGATGAACGCGCCGCCGCCGACGGCGACCCAGCCGCGCGCGAGGTCATCTGGCCGCACGTGCGCCGCGGCGTGCGCGAAGTGCACCGCGAGGAGCGCCCCGTACGTCCCCAGCCCGGCGGTCCAGGCAGCCACCTCGCGCCAGCGACGATCGAGCACGGCGAGCGCGAGCGCCGCGAGGCATGGCCAAAGCGCGAGCTCGCGGAAGGCGAGCGCCGCGAGCCCCGCGACGACGGCCGCCGCCCACCGCTCGCGCGCGTAGAGGCAGACCGAGAGCGTGATGAAGAAGCCCGCCCACGCTTCTTGCAGGAACACGTAGTCGGGCGCGAGCGCCGCCGCGGCCGAGACGGCGAGGACGGCCAGCACGGCCAGCGAGCGCGCGCC
>DASZRI010000450.1:0-6051 GCA_035549215.1 Gemmatimonadaceae bacterium
GCGCGCTGGCCCCGCGGCGGGCGCGACGTCCACCTGCGGGAAGTACAGCTTCACCGTCGTGCCCAGCCCCGGCTCGCTGTAGAGGGAGACGAAGCCCTCGCTCTGGCCCACGATACCGTACACCGTCGCCAGCCCGAGCCCGGTGCCCTTGCCGACCGGCTTGGTGGTGAAGAACGGCTCGAAGGCACGCGCGCGGGTCTCCGGGGCCATGCCGATGCCGGTATCGCTCACGCCGATCATCACGTAGCGGCCCGGCTTGCGCTCCACGCCCCCGTCGGCCACCGGCTCGGTGATCGTCACGGCGCGCGTCTCGACCAGCAGCCGGCCGCCGTCGGGCATCGCGTCGCGCGAGTTCACCGCGAGGTTCACGATCGCCTGCTCGATCCCCTGCGGGTCGGCGCGAATGCACCCCGCCTCCGGGTCGAGCGCGAGCTCCAGCGTCACGTGCTCGCCAAGCAGCCGCGTGAGCATGCGCGTGACGCCGTCGACGAGGTCGTTCACCGAGAGCACGCGCGGCTGCCGCACTTCCTGGCGGCTGAAGATCAGGAGCTGCCGCGTGAGCTGCGACGCGCTGTTGGCCGCGCGCCGGATGGCCTCGAAGTCCTCCCGCCGCGGATCGTCGGCCGGCGCCTGCTCGAGCAGCAGCTCGATGTGCCCGAGCACGACGGTGAGCATGTTGTTGAAGTCGTGCGCCACGCCGCCGGCGAGCTGGCCCACCGCCTCCATCTTCTGCGCCTGCGCGTAGCGCTCCTCCACCTGGCGGAGCAGCGTGATGTCCTCGGCGGCGCCCACGGCGCGGTACACGCGCCCCGTGGCGTCGTGCACGGGAAAGACGCGCGCGCGCACCCAGCGCACGCTGCCGTCGTCACGCCTGATGCGGAAGGTGGCCGCGGCCGCGCGCCCGCGGCGCACCACCTCCTGCGCGTCCATGATGGATTCGCGGTCCTCCGGCTGCACCGGCCTGAGCCACGCCGCGGGATCCTGCGCGCGCTCCAGCGGCATCCCCCAGATCTCGGACCACGTGGGGCTCGCGTAGCTGGCCACCCCGGTGTCCACGTCGAGGATGAAGAACGCCTCCTTGATGTGCTCGGCCATCTGCCGGAAGCGCTGCTCGCTGTCGCGGAGCTGCAGCTCCGCCGCGCGCCGTTCGCTGAGGATGGACGCCGGGATGAGCGACGACGTGCTCGCGAGCGCGAGGTACGAGTACATGGACTGGACCTGCGTGAGCGCCGGGATGCTCGTGTCGCCGAAGAGCCCGATGCCGTGCGACGCGATCCAGGCGGTCACGCCGGCGAGCACCACGGTCGCCGTGGTGGCGCCCCACGGCCCGAACCGCGCCGCGGCCCACAGCAGCAGCGGGAAGACGAGGTACGGATCCGGGTCGAGGGTGCCCGTTACGCCGCGCACGCGCGAGATGGTGGCGTGTGCGACGACGCCGATGGCCAGCATGGCGAGCGCGGCCTCGATGACGACCGGCACGGAGAACCGCGCGCGTTCCCGGACGACGTGCGCCCAGGTGAGGATCACCGGCGCGAACAGCAGCATGCCCATGCCGTCGCCGGTCCACCAGACGAACCAGGCCGACCAGAACGTGTCGTGCGTGGAGAGGCGCAGCACCACGGCGCCGATCAGGGACGTGATCGCGTTGCTGGCGATGACCCCGCCGAGCAGGAAGACGGCGGCCTGCCGGCGGGTGCCGAGCGTGATGTCGCGGCCGGCGAAGCGGCGGACGACCGCCGCCGCGAGCAGCGATTCGCTGGCGTTGGCCACGGCGGCGATCGCGGCGAGCATCGGGGCCGCGCCGCGCGTGAAGTCGGCGAAGGCGTTGCCGGCCATCGCGCCGATCACCACCGGTGCCCAGCAGCCCGCCGGGAGCAGGAGCAGCAGCCCGAGCAGGTAGCCGGCCGGGGGCCACACGGCAACGACGCCTCCCTGGCGGAGGGCGAGCGCATAGCCGATGCGCGCACACACGAAGTACCCAAGGCCCGCCAGCAGCGCGATGATCACGGCGCGCGGCAGGCCTCCGATCCGTTCCCCCGTTGTGCTTGCAGTCGTTCCGGTGGTCATGCCGGGGTGGGGTCGAGAGGGTACAACTCTCCCTGACAATCCCACGCGGCGCAGCCGATGGCAAGCCTGCCGGGGCGCCGGTGGCAGGCGTATGGTCGGGGATTACCGATACCGGGCGCTTCGGGATTCGTGGGTGCGGGGCGCCCGCGTGCGCGTCAGAACCCGAAGCCGAAGTCCAAGGCGAGCAGCCAGCGCTTGCTCTCCGCGCTGTCGCCGAGTCCGCGGAGCAGGCTCACGCGCGGCCCGATGGCGAACGCCGGGAACAGGTACACCTCGGCGCCGACGTACGTCGCATGCTGTGGCGCGCTCCACGGGCGGCCCCACGTGCGCAGGGCGGTTGCGCCGACGGCGATGCCGCTCGCCCATCGGCCGTAGGCGGCCAGGTAGTCGGCGGAGACGCGCCCCGCGGTGACCCCGGGCTCGATGGCGAACAGGAGATCCTGCCCCACGGACGAGCCCTCGCCCACATCGGTGAGTGGGTACTGGAGGACGGCGGCGATGGAGGCGTGCTGGGGGACCCCGACGCGCAGCCCGCCGAAGGGGTGGAACTGCATGCCCGCGTCGGCGGGGTCGGCCTGGGCCTGTGCGCGGGCCAAGGGGGCGACCAGGGCCAGGGTAACGATGGCCGCCTGGCGGAGGAGCCGGGGGAGACTGAGTGGCGCGAGGGTCCGGCGCATGCCTGACGCGTGGGATCGAGGGTGCAGGGCGAGTATAGGGTGCGGTCGGGACCGGGGGAATAGCGGTTTCGGCGACACGGGGTGGGAGCGGATTTGCGCGGGGTTTGTTCCGGGCGTTGACAATCGGCCAACCCCCAATAAATTCAAGGGGCTACGGGGATTTCAGGTCTTTCCCTGCAGTTTTGTTTGTCGGCGAACTGCGCGCCGACCCTTATGGGCTCGCCGTCACGGGCGAGGGGACTACAGACCGGCTGGCACGCGTGAAGCGTGGCGGCTCCCGAAAAGCGACGCAGGACAACCAGACGTCGAGCGCAGGTGGCTCGGCGCGCCTTGGGTCCCGGCCCGCGCCGTAGTGGCGGGCACACCCGGCGGCAGCGGATGGATACCGGCTCCCCTGGAGCGCCCCGGTCCACCCGCGTTTTTGCTGGTGGCAGGACGCAGGACCACGGCAGGATCCGAACGCAGAACCCGAGACGCGGCGCGCGTTGCGCGCTGCTGGACGAGACACTCAGGACTATGGCACGCACCACTCCGCTCGAGCACTATCGGAATATCGGCATCATGGCGCACATCGATGCCGGTAAGACGACCACGACCGAGCGCATCCTCTACTACACCGGCAAGCAGCACAAGATCGGCGAGGTGCATGAAGGCACCGCGACGATGGACTGGATGGAGCAGGAGCAGGAGCGCGGCATCACGATCACGTCGGCGGCGACGACGGCGTTCTGGACGCGCAACGACATCCAGTACCGGATCAACATCATCGACACGCCGGGCCACGTGGACTTCACGGTGGAAGTGGAGCGGTCGCTGCGCGTGCTGGACGGCGCGGTGACGCTGCTCGACTCGGTGGCGGGCGTGGAGCCGCAGACGGAGACGGTGTGGCGCCAGGCGGACCGCTACGGCGTGCCGCGCATGATCTTCGCGAACAAGATGGACCGCGTGGGTGCGGACTTCGACCGCTGCATGTCGATGATCCGCGACCGGCTGTCCAAGGATGCGTACCCGCTGCAGCTGCCGGTGGGCTCGGGCGAGTTGTTCACGGGCCACATCGACATCATCGAGCGCAAGCAGTTCATCTTCGATGAGGAGACGCTGGGCAAGACGTTCACGGTGGTGGACGTGCCGGCGGAATACCACGATCGCGTGGAGCAGGCGCGCCACGAGCTCATCGAGCACGCGGTGTCGCAGGACGACGCGCTGATGGAGAAGTACCTGGGCGGCGAGGAGCTGACCACCGACGAGATCCGGCTGGCGATCCGCAAGGCGACGATCGCGGGCAAGATGATCCCGGTGCTGTGCGGCGCGTCGTTCAAGAACAAGGGCGTGCAGGCGCTGCTGGACGCGGTGATCGACTTCCTGCCGGCGCCGGTGGACATCAAGGCCATCAAGGGCCACCTGCCGCACCACGACGAGCACTTCGAGGAGCGTCCGGTGTCGGACGACGCGCCGTTCGCGGCGCTGGCGTTCAAGATCGCGACCGACCCGTTCGTCGGGAAGCTGACGTTCTTCCGCGTGTACTCGGGCGTGCTGAGCTCGGGGTCCTACGTCTACAACTCGACGAAGGACAAGCGCGAGCGCGTCGGCCGCCTGCTGCAGATGCACGCGAACAAGCGTGACGAGATCGAGGAAGTGCGGGCGGGCGACATTGCCGCGGCGATCGGCCTGAAGGACACGCGCACGGGCGACACGATGTGCGACGATGCGCACCCGATCATCCTCGAGGCGATGAAGTTCCCGAATCCCGTCATCGACGTGGCCATCGAGCCGAAGACGAAGGCGGACCAGGACAAGCTGGCGATCGCGCTGCAGAAGCTGGCCGAGGAGGACCCGACGTTCCGCGTGCACTCGGATCCCGAGACGGCGCAGACGATCATCTCGGGCATGGGTGAGCTCCACCTGGAGATCATCGTCGACCGCATGATGCGCGAGTTCAAGGTGGACGCGAACATCGGCCGCCCGCAGGTGGCCTATCGCGAGACGATCCGCCGCCGCGTCGAGAAGGTCGAGGGCAAGTTCATCCGCCAGTCGGGCGGCAAGGGCCAGTACGGCCACGTGGTGGTGAACATGGAGCCGTCGGAGCCTGGGGCGGGCTTCGTGTTCGAGGACAAGATCGTGGGCGGCGTGATCCCCCGCGAGTACATCGGGCCGGTGGAGCAGGGCATCAAGGAGGCGCTGGAGAACGGCGTCCTGGCCGGCTACCCGATGGTGGACGTGAAGGTCGAGCTGGTGTACGGCTCGTACCACGAGGTGGACTCGAGCGAAATGGCGTTCAAGATCGCGGGGTCCATGGCGTTCAAGGAAGCGGCGAAGAAGGCCACCCCGGTCCTGCTCGAGCCGATGATGAACGTCGAGGTGGTGTGCCCGGAGTCCTACATGGGCGACGTGCTCGGCGACCTGTCGTCGCGGCGCGGGAAGATCGGGGGCATGACGCAGCGTGGCGAGGCGCAGGTCATCGCCGCGACGGTGCCGCTCTCCGAGATGTTCGGGTATTCCACGAAGCTGCGCTCGATGTCGCAGGGGCGCGCGGTGTACTCCATGGAGTTCGCCCATTACGAGGAAGTGCCGAAGTCGAAGTCGGAAGAGATCATCAGCAAGGTGAAGGCGTAAGGCAGCAGGGAGCAGGAAGGCGGGCCGGCACGGGGCCGGGGCGCGCTTCCACAGTCCAGGACGCAACAGACTCAACTCATCGGGAACAGTACCATGGCCAAGGCAAAGTTTGAGCGCACGAAGCCGCATGTGAACGTCGGCACGATCGGCCACGTCGATCACGGCAAGACGACCACCACGGCTGCGCTGACGAAGGTGTCCGCCGACAAGGGCTACGGCACCAAGTACGTGGCGTACGACGAGGTCGCGAAGGCGTCCGAGTCGCAGGGCCGCCGCGACGCGACGAAGATCCTGACGATCGCGACGTCGCACGTCGAGTACGAGACGGAGAAGCGCCACTACGCGCACGTGGACTGCCCGGGCCACGCCGACTACGTGAAGAACATGATCACCGGCGCGGCGCAGATGGACGGCGCGATCCTGGTGGTGTCGGCCGTGGACGGCCCGATGCCGCAGACGCGCGAGCACATCCTGCTCGCCCGCCAGGTGAACGTGCCCCGCATCGTCGTGTTCCTCAACAAGTGCGACCTTGTCGAGGACGCCGAGCTGCTCGACCTGGTCGAGCTCGAGGTGCGCGAGCTGCTGAGCAAGTACGACTACCCGGGCGACGACACGCCGGTCATCCGCGGCTCGGCCATCAAGGCGATCGAGGGTGATCCGCAGTGGGTGGCGAAGATCGAGGAGCTGTACTCGG
>DASZRI010000451.1:0-9903 GCA_035549215.1 Gemmatimonadaceae bacterium
CACCACGAAGGACGACATCCTTCGTGAGCTCATCGCCCTGCTGCGGCTCGATGAGAAGTCCGAGGGCATGCTTTTCAAGATGCTCAAGCGTCGCGAAAACCTCGGCTCGACCGGGATCGGCCGCGGCATCGCGATCCCGCACTGCCGCTCGCTCGTCGTCAACAAGCTGCGCGTGGCGTTCGGCCGCAAGACGGAAGGCGTGGACTTCAAGGCGATCGACGAGAAGCCGGTGCACTTCTTCTTCCTCATCGTCGCGCCGCCGCTCGAAGTGTCGAACCAGTACCTGCCCGTGCTCGGAAAGATCGCGCAGTTCAGCAAGGAGCCCGACGTCCCGTCGCGGCTGCTCGAGATCACCGAGCCGCGCCAGTTCCTGGCCCTGCTGGAGGAGAAGGGCGTCTGATCGCCCGGGCGGCGTTCGCGTCGCCCCGCCGCCGATGACGCCGCGCCCGTGGGTCCTGGCCGAGACGACGTGGAAGACCGTCGCGGCCACTCAGTATGAGGTCGCCGTGCTCCCCTGGGGCGCGACCGAGGCGCACAACTTCCACCTGCCCTACGCCACGGACAACATCGAGTCCGAAACGATCGCCATCGCGGCGGCCGGGCATGCCTGGGAGCGCGGCGCACGCGTCGTCGTGCTCCCGTGGGTGCCCTTTGGCGTGAACACCGGCCAGCGTGACATCCCGCCCTGCCTCAACATGCACCCGTCCACGCAGGAGCGGGCCTCGCGGGACAAGGGCGACGCGTTCGTGCAGGCCGTCGTGCACGCGCTCGGCGACTCCCTGGTGGATCTCGCCGCAGCGCAGCCGGGCGCGCTCTACGAGTAGCGCGTCGTCCGAAGGCGAAGCTCCCACAACTTCACGCATGCGATTCCTGTTCGTCGGCAGCGCGCTCTGCGCCCTTGGCGCGCCCCTGGCTGCCCAGCAGCCGCAAACCCTGGACACCGTGCGCGTCAACGTGGCGTCGCACACCGGCAGCCCGCTCGTCACGTCGCAGCGCAGCGTGCAGGTGATCACGAAGGCCGAGTTGCGGCAGCGCGCCGGGCGGTCGCTGCAGGAAATCCTGGCCACCGCACTGGACGTCGACGTGTACGGCCGCTCGCCCGCGCAGGCCGACCTGGCCATTCGCGGATCGTCCATCGAGCAAGTGGTGGTGATGGTGAACGGCGTTCGCGTCAGCGACGAGCAGGCCGGGCACTACGACCTGGACCTTGCCGTGCCCATGGCGATGGTCGAGCGCATCGAGATCCTGCGTGGCACGGGCGCCACGCTGTACGGCCCGGACGCGATCGGCGGGATCGTGAACATCGTGACGCGCAGCGACACGTCGGCCTCGGATGTGCAGGTGGGCGGCGGGAGCTTCGGCACGGCGCGTACATCCCTCATGCGGCTCGGTTCAGTCGGGCGCGTGTCATTGCAGGCCGGCGGGGACATCGCGCGCTCGGACGGGCACCGCAGCGACACAGACTACAGGATCTCGCAGGCGCGGCTTGGCGCGGCAATGCCCATCGGGCTCGGCCGGCTGAGCGCGGACGCCGCGGTGGGTGTGCGGGACTTCGGTGCCGACGCGTTCTACGGCCCGTACACGTCATACGAGGATACGCACACCAGCACGGCCAGTGTCCAATACTCGGCGCCCCTTAGTGACCGCTGGACCGTCAACGCGAACGCGTCTGGACGCCGACACCTGGACCTGTTCACGCTCGAGCGCGCGAACCCCGCGCTGTACCAGAATCATCACGACAACTGGCAGACGGCGGGTGGCGTCACCGCCCGTTACCTGCCCGGCGGCAACTGGACGCTTGCATTCGGCGCGGATGGACAGGACGCACGGCTGGTGAGCGCACGCCTGGGCGACCATGTGGAGGATCGCTCCGCGGCGTTCACGGAGCTGGCCCTGGGCTCGCTCGGCGGGCTCTCGGGCGACGTGGGCGCACGCGTGGACCATTCGTCGGAATACGGCGACTTCTTCTCGCCGGCGTTGTCGGTGTCAGCACCGCTCCCCGGCCACGCGCTCGTCCACGGGTCCGTGAATCGCGGCTTCCGCTCGCCGACGTGGACCGAACGGTTCTACATGGACCCGGCGAACTTCGGGTCGCCGGACCTGCATCCGGAGCGATTCTGGGCGCAGGAGGCCGGCGTGCGCATCTCGCCGACCCGGCAGTGGTCCGTCGATGCCACGGCGTGGTTCCGCCAGGCGACCGACCTGATCGACTGGGCACGGCAGGCGGCAAGCCCGGAAGCCGCCCCGTGGAACACGATGAACTTCGCGTCAGCGCGGTACCGCGGCGTCGAGCTCACCGCGCAGGCGCTCGATGTCGCCGACGCCGACTGGACGCTGCGCGCCAGCGGGCTGTCGTTCTCCAGCAGCGCGGCGCCGGGGCTCGTGGGCAAGTATGCCCTGCGCCCGGTGACGCGCACGCTCGGCCTCACCTCACGGATCCCGCTTGGCCCCGCGTCGTCCGTGCTGTTCGACGTGACGAACGGGCAGCGCGCCACGGAGCCCGCGTGGACGCGGGTGGACGTGCGCCTGAGCCACCGCGTGCGCGCCCTCACGCTCACTGCCGACCTGATGAACCTGACCGGTGCCCGCTACCTGGATGCGTCCGGAGTGCCGGTGCCCGGCCGCAGCGCCTTCGCGGGATTGCGCTGGTCGGCGCCATAGCGATGCATCGGGCGGCCGCGCGTGGAACACGAACGAGAACGGGGCGCCGAGTGGCGCCCCGTTCCGTTACTCCCATTCGATCGTGGCTGGTGGCTTGGAGCTCACGTCGTAGGCGACGCGATTCACCCCACGGACCTCGTTGATGATGCGATTGGAGATCCGCGCCATCACGTCGTGCGGGAACGGGAACCAGTCCGCGGTCATGCCATCGGTGCTCGTGACCGCGCGCAGCGCCACGACGTTCTCGTACGTGCGGTAGTCACCCATGACCCCAACGCTGCGGATGGGCAGCAGCACGGCGAACGCCTGCCAGATCTCGTCGTACAGGCCCGCGGCACGGATCTCCTCGAGGTAGATCGCATCCGCCTTGCGGAGCACGTCCAGGGCGGGCTCGCTGACCGCGCCCAGCACGCGGATCGCGAGCCCGGGCCCCGGGAACGGGTGACGGCCGACCATTTCCTCGGGCAGCCCGAGCTCGCGGCCGACGTTGCGCACCTCGTCCTTGAACAGCTCACGCAGCGGCTCGATGAGCGTGAACTTCATCCCGGGCTTGAGGCCGCCGACGTTGTGGTGCGTCTTGATCGTGACCGACGGGCCGCCGGTGGGCGACGACGACTCGATGACGTCGGGATACAGCGTGCCCTGCACCAGGAACTCGGCCCCGCGTGCGGCATCGGCGGTTGCATCCTCGAACACGTCGATGAACGTGTGCCCGATGATCTTGCGCTTCTGCTCCGGGTCCTCGACGCCGGCCAGGGCATCCAGGAAGCGCCGCGACGCATCCACCGTGACGAGGTCGATGCCCATGTTCGCGCGGAAGGTCTGTTCCACCTGCTCACGCTCGTGCATGCGGAGCAGCCCCGTATCCACGAACACGCAGGTGAGCTGGTCGCCGATGGCGCGATGCACCAGCGCAGCGGCCACGGCGGAATCCACGCCGCCCGACAGGCCGCAGATCACGCGGCGCGTCCCCACCAGCGCGCGGACCTTCGCAACCTCCTCCTCGATGAACGCGCCGGGCGTCCACGCGGGCTGCGCCTTGCAGACCCGGAAGATGAAGTTCGCGATGATCTCCGTGCCGCGCGACGTGTGCGCCACCTCGGGGTGGAATTGCACGCCGAACAGCGGCCGCGTCGCGTGCCGGTACGCGGCGATCGGCGAGTTGGCGGTGTGCGCGATGGGCACGAATCCCTTGGGCAGCGCCTTCACCTGGTCGCCGTGGCTCATCCACGCGGTGAACTGCGCGCCCTCGCCGAAGCCCTGGAACAGCGAGTCATCCGCGGCGACGGTGACCTCGGCGCGTCCGTACTCGCGATGCGTGGCGTGCGTGACCTCGGCGCCCATCAGGTGCGCGATGAGGTTCATCCCGTAGCACACGCCCAGGACTGGCGCGATGTCCAGCACCGCGGGGTCCACGGTGGGCGCGCCGGCGTCGTACACCGAGTTCGGCCCGCCACTCAGGATGATCCCCGTCGGGTTCCACTCCCGGATCCACTGCGCGCTGCGCGTCGGCGGGTGGATCTCGGAATACACGCGGGCCTCACGCACGCGGCGGGCAATGAGCTGCGTGTACTGGGACCCGTAGTCGATGATCAGGATGCGCGAAGACACGGTGAACGCCGGGGTGAGGGCTGCGAACGGGGCCGGACGCTCATCGCGTCCAGAGCGCCGGGTCGAGGGACAGGAACTCCACCTGCTTGGTCTCGAGGTCGAGCACGGCCGCCTGGGGCATGCCGTGCAGCCAGCCGCAGGCCTCGCCCGGGTTCACGATGAGCGTGTTGCCGCGGGTCTTCATCTCCTGCTGGTGCGTGAGCCCGTGCACCACGATGGCGTGCGCCTGCAGCGACCGCTTGTGCACGTCGCCGATGTCGTGCACCAGGAGGATCCGCTCGCCGCCCACGTCGAAGCTGTGCGGCGACTCGAACAGCTCGAGGCCGAAACCGGCGCCGGCGCGCGTGCGCAGCCCCTCCGGGTCGCCGTCGTTCCGGCCAAAGACGCCGGCCATCGCGACCTGCGCATCCTCGAACGGCTTGAGCACGAACGGCGAGCAGAAGTCGCCCGCGTGCAGCACCATGCTCACGCCCCGCTCCATCATCTGGCGCAGCAGCTCGGCCACCGCGGGCACACGGTCGTGCGTGTCGGACATGAGTCCCAGGCGCATCAACTCCTCCACTCCGGCTGGTCCACCTCCAGCCGCATGAGATCGTCGTACGTCTCGCGCATCGTGGTCACCGCGAACCGGTCGCCATCCACGAGTACCTCGGGTACGCGTCGCCGGCTGTTGTACGTCGACGACATGACGTACCCATACGCCCCGGCATCGAAAACCGCCAGCAGGTCGCCAGCCGGCACGTCGTCCATCGTGCGGTCGAGCGCCAGGAAGTCGCCGGACTCGCACACCGGTCCCACCACGTCCACCGTTGCCTGGCCGGCAACTTCGTGCACCGCCTCGATCCGGTGATAGGCGTGATAGTGCGATGGGCGCAGGAGCTCGGTCATCCCGGCGTCCGCAACGATGTAGTCCTTTCCACCGCTGCGCTTGCGGTACAGCGTGCGCGCGAGCAGCACGCCCGCGTTGCCCACGATGAACCGCCCCGGCTCGAGGATCAGCTCGAGGCCGCTGTCGCGCACCAGGGTGCCAATCGTCGCCGCGAGCTCCGGGAGGTCCACCGGCGTTTCCTGGTCGTACCGGACGCCGTACCCACCACCGATGTCCAGGTACCGCAGCGTGCGCACGCCCTCGTCCTGCAGCGTGCGGCAGAGCTCCAGCAGCCGCTCGGCCCCGCGCCCATACGGCTCCACTCGGGACAGCATGGACCCCAGGTGCATGTCGAGCCCGACCAGCTCGACGCCAGGCAGCGACGCGGCCACGCGCGCCACGTGGAGCGCGTCGTCGATCGGGATGCCGAACTTGTGGCCGCGCTCCCCGGTCTTGATGTAATGGTGCGTCGTCTCGACCGTGATCTCGGGATTCACGCGCAGCCCCACGCGGGCGGTGGTGCCCTCGGCCGCCGCGATCGCCGCGAGGGCGCGCACCTCCGCCTCGGACTCGGCGTTCACCAGCAGCACGTCCGCCAGCACCGCCTCGCGCAGTTCCTCGTCGCTCTTCCCCACCCCGCCGAAGATGATCTCGCGACCCGTGAAGCCGGCGCGCAGGGCGCGCGCGAGCTCGCCGCCGGACACGACATCCACGCCGGCGCCCCACGTCCGCAGGAGGCGCAGGATGGCGCGATTGGAATTCGCCTTCAGCGTGTAGTGGATGCGGTGCGGGATCGCGGCCATCGCCGCATCCAGCGCGCGGTAGCGCTCCTGGATGAGGCCGGCGCTGTACACGTACGCCGGCGTCCCGACGGCCGCGGCCACGCGGTCGAGCGGCACGCCCTCGGCATGGAGCGTGCCGTCCACCCGCGCGAAGCCGGCCGTCAGTACGCCTTGGCCCATATCGCTTCGGCGACCGCGTCGCGTCCGCACTTGAGGCAGTGCGTGGGCGCCTCGGCCGAGCGGAACTCCTCGTCCGGCAGCACGCGGATGGTCGCCTTGGTCTCTTCCTTGATCGCGGCCTCGCATTCCGCCGAGCCGCACCAGCCGGCGTACACGAACGCGCCAGGCCCGTCCATCACCTCGCGGAAGCGGTCGTACGTGATCCGCTCGCGGATGCTGTTCTGCTCGCGGCGCTCGCGCGCGGCGACGAGCATGTCGCCCTGGATGCGCGAGAGCAGCTCGGCCACGTCCTCGCCCAGCGTGTCGAGCGAGACGGGGCGCTTCTCGCGCGTGTCGCGACGCACGAGGACCGCCTGGTTGCTGGCCAGGTCGCGCGGGCCCAGTTCCATGCGGACGGGCACGCCGCGCAGCTCCCATTCGAAGTACTTGGCGCCCGGCTTGATGCCCTCGCGGGCATCCACCCGCACCCGCAGCCGCCCCGGCTCACGGTTCTCCCACGCGCCCAGCCGCTGCACGATGCGATCGGCGGCCTCGAGCACGGCCGCGCGCTCCTCATCCGTGCGGTAGATCGGGACGATGACCATCTCCGTGGGCGCAAGCAGCGGCGGGATGCGCAGGCCGATGTCATCGCCGTGCGTCATCACCAGCCCGCCGATCAGGCGCGTGGACACGCCCCAGCTCGTGTTCCACGCAAAGTCCATCCCGCCGGACTCCGTCTGGAACTTGAGGTCGAACACCTTGGCGAAGTTCTGCCCGAGGTTGTGCGACGTGCCGGCCTGCAGGGCCTTGTTGTCCTGCATCATCGCCTCGCACGAGTACGTGCGCAGCGCGCCGGCAAAGCGCTCGGAGTCGGACTTGCGGCCGGTGACCACCGGCATCGCCATCCAGCCCTCCATGAAGTCGCGATACACGCCCAGCATGCGGCGCGTCTCCGCCTCGGCCTCGTCGTGCGTCGCGTGCGCCGTGTGCCCCTCCTGCCAGAGGAACTCGAGCGTGCGCAGGAACAGGCGCGTGCGCATTTCCCAGCGCACGACGTTCGCCCACTGGTTCACCAGCAGGGGCAGGTCGCGATAGCTCTGCACCCACTTGGCGAACATCGCGTAGATGATCGTCTCGGAGGTGGGGCGCACGACCAGCGGCTCCTCCAGCTTCTTGCCGCCGCCGTGCGTGACGACCGCCGTCTCCGGCGCGAAGCCCTCGACGTGCTGCGCCTCGCGGTGCAGGAAGCTCTCGGGGATGAAGAGCGGGAAGTACGCGTTCTGGTGCCCGGTCGCCTTGAACTTGTCGTCCAGGGCCCGCTGCATCCGCTCCCAGATCCCGTAGCCGTTCGGGCGGATGACCATGCACCCGCGCACCGGCGAGTAGTCCGCCAGCTCGGCCTTGAGCACCACTTCGTTGTACCACGCGCTGAAATCCTCGGCGCGCGGGGTCAGCTTCTTGTCGTCCGCCATGCCTGTCGTCGTGAGAGTCCGCGGCCGGGCTATACCAGCCGTCCCTCGCTCAATCTAACCGGTCGTTCCTCGCCCGAGACGAGCGACTTGAGCACCAGCGTGCCGTCGTCGCGCACGATCACCGCCTCCGGCGCACCGGCCGCCGACGCGGCCTTGAGCTGCCGCCCGAGCTGCTGGTCGCGCAACGCATACTCCACGCTGAAGCCGGCGTGGCGCAGCGCGGTGGCCGTCTCCATCGCCTGGGCCATGCGGCTCGCGTCGGCAAAGGCCACCCAGTAGTCCGGCGTCACCTGCTCGCCGCGCATCAGCCCGCGCGCCCGCAGCAGCTCGCCGAGCACCACGTCGCCCATGCCGAAGCCCAGGGCCGGCAGGTCCACGCCCCCCAGGGCCTGGAGCAGCGAGTCGTAGCGCCCGCCGCCGCAGATGGCCCGGAATTCCCCCTTGGCGTCGAACAGCTCGAACACGATGCCCGTGTAATACGCCAGGCCGCGGACGATCTTGAGGTCGAGCTCCACCCAGTCCGCCACGCCCAGGTGGCGCAGGTAGCCGAAGTACCGCTCCAGCGCGGCGAAACGCTCGCGCAGTTCGCCCTCGACGCCGAACCGCTCGCGCAGCCCGTCCAGCGTGACGCGGCCGGTGAGGTCCACCACCCGCTGGACGACATCGGGGCCGAGCCCGAGCGCCGCCAGCTTCTCGCGCGAGATGTCGAGCGGCTGGCGCTCGATCTTGTCGATCACGGCAAACACGCCGGGCACGGCGTCATCGGGCACGCCCGCCGCCGCGAGCAAGGCGCGCAGCAGCCGGCGATCGGACACCCGCGCCCGCACGTCGTTCTGCGTGAGCCCGAGGGCGCGCATGATCTCGATCGCCACGGCGAGCAACTCCGCGTCCGCCGTCACGTCGGCCTCGCCCACGATGTCCACGTTGAGCTGGAAGTGCTCGCGGAGCCGTCCCTTCTGCTGGCGCTCGTAGCGGAAGAGCTGCGGCATGGAGAACCAGCGCACGGGCTTGCGCAGCGCATTGGCCCGCGCGGCCACCATGCGCGCGAAGGTCGGCGTCATCTCCGGGCGCAACGAGATCTCGCGTCCGCCCTTGTCCGTGAAGTTGTAGAGCTGGGTGACGATCTCTTCCCCGCTCTTCTTCGTGTACAAGTCGAGGGGCTCGAGCGGGGGCCCGTCGTACTCGACGAATGCGAACCGGCGGGCGACGTCACGCCAGGTCCGCATGATGAACGCCCGTTCGGACAGTTCCTGGGGATAGAAGTCGCGGAAACCGGGGAGGGCGCCTTTGGACATCCCTAAAGCTATCGGGCCAATGGAGATACGTGCAAGCGCGCCATCGCGTCTCCCACCGTGTGGAACGACCCCGTCACGAGCACCGTCGCGCCCCGCTCTTCCGCCAGGGACAGCGCCTCTCCGAAGTCGTGGCACGCCGTGGCCGTCATCCCTTGCGCGGCCGCGAATTCCGCGGCCTCGGCAAGGTCCCACGTCCGGCTGGCCGGCGCCGTCGGGGCGTCGGTGAGCACGAACTCGGTGACCACCTCGCGGAGGGCGCCAAGCATCCCCCGCCAGTCCTTGTCGCGCAGGGCACACAGCACGGCCACGACGGGCTGCGCAGGCGCCACGCTGGCCATGGTCCGGGCGAGGACGCGCGCCCCGTCCTCGTTGTGCGCCACGTCGAACAGGTACTTGCCCACGCGCTGGAATCGCCCGGGGATCGAGACGCCGCCCAGGTGCTGCGCCGCCTCGTCCAGCGTCACCGCGTAGCGCGTCCCGGCTGCGTTCAGCCACTCCAGCGTGAAGGCCAGGTTCTGCGCCTGGTGGCGCCCGGCCAGCGGAGTCCGGATCCGCCGCGTGACGCCGTCCACGGTCAGCGTGAGCGCGGTGCCGTCCCCGTCCACGACGACGTCCTCGATCACGCAGCGCTCGGACACCACGCGGACCTCCGACGCGCCCGCCGCGCGCGCCCGCGCGGCCAGGAATTCCCGGATGTGCGGGTCAGGCTCGCCGATCACGGCGGGCCGGCCCGGCTTGAAGATCCCGGCCTTCTCGCCCGCAATCGCCTCGAGCGTGTTGCCCAGGTACTCCATGTGGTCGAACCCGATGGACGTGACACCGGCCGACACGGGATCCACGACGTTCGTCGTGTCCAGCCGCCCGCCGAGCCCGGTCTCGATCAGCGCGACATCCACGCGCTCCGCTGCGCAGTGCGCGAACGCGAGGACCGTGGTCGCCTCGAAGAACGTCGCCCCCAGCGACTCGACCAGCGGCGTCCACCGGGCGATGAAGTCCACGACCGCCTCGCTGGAGATGGGCACGCCGTCCACGACGATGCGCTCGCGGAAGTCCAC
>DASZRI010000452.1:0-22596 GCA_035549215.1 Gemmatimonadaceae bacterium
TGACCCGTCGATCGTCGGGCGCACCGTCGTCGTGGACGGCGTCGAGCGTCGCGTCGCCGGCGTGATGCCGCACGGCTTCGCCTTTCCCGACGCGCAGACCGCGCTCTGGATTCCGCTCGTGCTCGACCCGGCGCACACCGCGTCGGCCGCATTCGACTTCCGCGGCATCGCGCGCCTGCGCGACGGCGTCGCCCCCGCGGCCGCGCAGCGCGACCTGCAGCAGCTCCTGCCGCGCGTCCCGGTGGTGTACCCCGGCCGGCTCACCGTGGGCGCGATCACCGCCACACACATGCAGGCGGTCGTGCAGCCGCTCCGCGACGTCATCATCGGTGGCGCCGGCCGCACGCTGTGGATCGTGCTCGCCGCGGTCGGCATCCTGCTGCTGATCGCCTGCGCGAACGTGGCCAACCTGTTCCTGGCGCGCGCCGAAGGGCGCCACCGCGAGACGGCGGTGCGCCGCGCCCTCGGCGCATCCCGCGGCGCACTGCTCGGCGACTTCCTTGCCGAGGCTGTCGTCGTCGCGACGATCGGCGCTGCGCTTGGACTGGGCGCCGCCTGGGTCGCGCTGCGCGCGCTGCAGGTGCTCGCGTTCGGCGCGAGCATCCCGCGCCTGGCGGACGTGCACGTGGATGGGCGCGTGCTGGTGGTGACCGCGGGGATCGCGGCGATGGTGGCGTTCCTGGTGAGCGCCCTTCCCGCGCTGCGCGCCGGCCGGGCGTCGCTCGCCCGGATGCTGGCGGGCGACACGCGCTCCGCGACCAGCGGCCGCGGTCGCCATGCGGTGCGCCGAGGCCTCGTCGTGGCGCAGGTGGCGCTCGCGCTCGTCCTGCTCACGGCCGCCGGGCTGCTCGCGCGCAGCTTCCAGCGGCTGCAGGCGGTAGATCCCGGGTTCCGCGCGGAACATGCAGCGACATTCCGTGTCGTGCTGCCGCCGGCCGCATACCGCACGGCCGCGGATGTCGGCCAGGTGGTGGACCGCGTGCTGGACGCGCTGCGCGCGCTGCCCGGCGTGCAGGCCGCGGGCGCCGTCACGCGACTGCCGCTGGATGAAGAAGCGCGGCAGGACAGCGCGGTGTTCCTCGAGGATCGCCCGCTGCGCCCGGGCATGATGCCGGGCATCCACGAAATCGTGTTCGTGACGCCAGGCTATTTCCGCGCCATGGGCATTCCCGTCATCGCCGGGCGCGTCTTCGACCGTCCCGCCACCGGCGCGGATCCCGCGCAGCTCCCGCGCGAGCTGGTCGTGAGCAAGGCCTTCGCCGAGCGGTACTGGAAGGGCCAGGACGCGATCGGGAAGCGGATTCGCATGAACCCGGCGGACCCGTGGTCCACGGTGGTCGGTGTGGTGGGCGACGTGCACGCACAGGGACTCGACCAGCCACCGACCGACGCCGTGTACAGTCCACTGGTGACGGTCGCGCCGACCGGCTCGTCGTATGCACCGCGACAGCTCGCGTTCGTGGTGCGCGCGTCGGGCGCGGCGAGCACGCTGGCAACGGGCGCGCGGCGCGCGGTGGAGCAGGTGGACTCGTCGCTGCCGCTGTACCGGGTGCAGCCGCTCGCCGAGCTGCTCGCGCGATCGCTGGCGCGGACGACGTTCACGCTCGTCCTGCTTGGCGTCGCGGCCGTGATGGCGCTGTGGATCGGCGCGATGGGCATTTACGGCGTCCTCGCCTACCTCGTGAGCCTGCGAACCCGGGAGATCGGCGTGCGCATGGCGCTGGGCGCGCAGGCGGCGGAAGTGCGCGCGCTCGTGGCGCGGCAGGGCGCGCGCGACGCACTGCTCGGGATCGTCGCCGGGCTTGCGATCGCGGTGGCATCCATGCGCCTCCTGTCACGGCTGCTGTACGGCGTGAGCCCGGTGGACCCCGTGGCGCTGGCGGGAGCGTCAGTGGCGCTGCTGTTCACGGCCCTGCTGGCGAGCTGGATCCCGGCGCGGCGCGCAGCGGCGCTGGATCCAGTGGAGGCACTGCGCGCGGACTAGGGGACGTCACACGCAAGCAAGCGCCGGGACCATCCTGCTGGCACCTGCCGGCGGCCGGATCCGTACGGAATCCGTAATCCCCTTCCGGCCGCCGCAGTGCGCTACGACCTTGAGGGGCGCAGCACGGCCATTCGCCCGTCAAACCTCGGCACGCACGCCGAAACACCCATCCGTCATGACTGCACGACTCGACCTCCGCACGCCCGCCCGCGGCCGCTCGCTCCTCGCGGCGGCCCTGCTCTGCCTTCCGCTTGGCGCCGCACCGCTCGGCGCCCAGTCGCTGTACATGCCACGGGCCGTGAAGCGCGCCTTCGACAAGGGCACGCGCGCCATGGACGGGCGCCCCGGCGCGAACTACTGGCAGAATCACGGGCGCTACTCCATCACGGTGACGGCACTGCCGCCCGACCGAACGGTGAAGGGCTCCGAGCAGGTCACGTACTTCAACAACAGCCCGGACACGCTGAAGACGCTGATCTTCAAGCTGTTCGTGAACATCCATCGGCCGGGTGCGCCGCGCGAGGCAGCGGCCTCGCCGGACTACCTGACCTCGGGGGTCCACATTGACGGCTTTGCCGTGAACGGCGCGGCCGCGAAGTGGCAGGACAACCCGAACTTCTTCACGTGGCAGCCGGTGCGCCTGCCCGCGCCGCTCGCGCCGCACGATTCCGTGCGCCTCGCCATCGACTGGCACTACGAGATCTCGAAGGAAGCAGGCCGCGAGGGCATGCTCGACTCGACCACCTACTACCTGGCCTACTTCTACCCGC
Organism: Gemmatimonadaceae bacterium; assembly: GCA_035549215.1. Taxonomy (GTDB): domain Bacteria; phylum Gemmatimonadota; class Gemmatimonadetes; order Gemmatimonadales; family Gemmatimonadaceae; genus JAGWRI01. The sequence continues at coordinate 2,755 of DASZRI010000452.1, forward strand.
GCGTCGCGGTGTATGACGACTACAACGGCTGGGACACGATGGACTTCACCGACCAGCAGGAGTTCTACTCCGACTTCAACGACTATGACGTCACGGTGAAGGTGCCGGCCAACTACGTCGTCTGGGGCACGGGCACGCTGGCGAACGCGGCCGAGGTGCTGCAGCCCGATGCGCTGCAGCGGTTCACGGCGTCGTTCGCGTCGGACAGCGTGATCCACGTTGCGACGTACGCCGACATGACCGGCAAGCGCGTCACCGCGCAGCAGCCGGTGAACGCGTGGCACTTCACGGCAACCAACGTGCCCGACGTGACGTTCGCGCTCAGCGACCACTACGCGTGGGACGCGGCGAGCGTGCTCGTGGATGACGCCGCGCACCGCCGCGCCAGCGTGCAGTCCGCCTTCAACGACACGGCGGCCGACTTCCACCACATGGTGCACTTCGGCCAGCACGCCCTCGACTGGCTGTCGCACAACTGGCCCGGCATCCCGTACCCGTACGAGAAGACCACCATCGTCCAGGGCTCGGCGGACATGGAGTACCCGATGATGGTGAACGACGGGTCGAACGCCGACACGACCTTCTCGCGGTTCGTGGTGGAGCACGAGATCGCGCACACGTACATGCCCTTCTACATGGGCATCAACGAGACGCGCTACGGCTTCATGGACGAGGGCTGGGCGACGACCTTCGAGTACCTGGTCGGCACGGCCGACATGGGGGCTCAGCGCGCCACGGAGTTCTACAAGCAGTTCCGCGTAGCCGGCTGGATCAACAACCCGTCACCGCTCGAGGACCTGCCGATCGTCACGCCGGAGGACGGGCTGCGCGGCGCCGCGTACGGCAACAACGCGTACGGCAAGGCCTCGCTCGGCTACCTGGCGGTCAAGGACCTGCTGGGCGACGCGCTGTTCCGGAAGGGGCTGCACGCATACATGGAGCGGTGGCATGGCCACCATCCCACGCCGTGGGATTTCTTCAATGCGATGAATGATGCGACGGGCCGGAACCTGAACTGGTTCTGGAACAACTGGTACTTCACCAACAACTACATCGACCTGGCGGTCGCGGGCGTGAAGAAGGTGAAGGACGGCTACGCGCTCACGATCGACAACATCGGCGGCATGGCCGCGCCGGTGGACGTGCACGTCACGTATGCGGACGGCAGCACGGGCCTGGTGCACGAGACGCCGGCCATCTGGGAGAAGAACCAGAAGCAGGCGACGGTCACGATCCCGGCGAAGAAGGCCGTGAAGTCGCTGTCGCTGGACGGCGGGATCTGGATGGACGCGAACTACAAGGACAACAGCTGGAGCGCGCAGTAGGGCTCGTCAGGTTGCGCTGCGATCGATCCACTTGGGCAGGACGGTTGGGCGGGCGCGCTCCATCTCCTGGATGAGCGAGGCCGGAGTCTCGGCCACGCGTACCATCGCGCGGTGCTCCGGGCGCACGAAGCGCTCGGACACCGCGTGGTCCAGGAAGGACAGGAACGGGGAGTAATACCCCGCAACGTTCAGCAGGCCGTACGGCTTGTGGTGGAGGCCGAGCTGGCCCCACGTCCAGATCTCGGTGAATTCCTCGAGCGTGCCCAGCCCGCCGGGGAGCCCGACGAAGCCGTCGGCCAGGTCGGCGAGGCGCTGCTTTCGCTCGTGCATCGAACCCACGACCTCGAGCCGGGTGAGTCCGCGGTGCGCCACCTCATGGTCCACGAGATGGCGCGGCATCACGCCGATCACCTCGCCCCCGGCCGCGAGCGCCGCATCGGCCAGCGCTCCCATCAGCCCGGTGTTCCCGCCGCCATACACCAACCGGCGGCCCGACTGCGCGAGCAGCGTGCCGAACTCGCGGGCGGACTCGGCATGGAGCGGATTGGCGCCAGGGCTGGAGGCGCAGAACACGCAGACGGTCTGGAGCATGCGGCCAATCTAGTGTGCAGCCCCCCCGTCCCTTCCACCCCACCCCCGGTTGGCCCACCTTTATCCCATGGCCAACGCACCATTCACCATCGGCATCATCCAGGACTCGGCGTCGGGATCCGCCAGCCAGGTCCTCGCCAGTTCCATCGAGAGCATCCGCGCCGCGGCGAAACAGGGCGCGCAGATCGTCTGCCTCAAGGAGATGTTCAACGCGCCGTACTTCTGCAAGAAGCAGGCGGCGGAGCGCTTCGACATCGCCGAGCCGATCCCGGGCCCCACGACCGACGCGCTGCAGAAGCTCGCCAGGGAGCTGGCCGTCGTGATCATCGCGCCGCTGTTCGAGAGGCAGGCGCCGGGGGTCTATCGCAATTCGGCCGCGATCATCGACGCTGACGGCACGCTGCTCGGCGTCTATCGCAAGATGCACATCCCGGACGACCCGCTCTTCTGCGAGAAGTACTACTTCACGCCGGGCGACGGCACGCCCGACGCGTCGCTCAGCGACGCCGTCGTGAACCAGGCGTCCGGGTTCAAGGTCTGGAAGACGCGCTACGCGAACATCGGCGTGCTCATCTGCTGGGACCAGTGGTACCCCGAGGCCGCGCGCATCACGGCGCTGCTCGGCGCCGATATCCTGTTCTATCCCACGGCCATCGGCTGGCACCCGGCGGAGAAGGCGGAGTTCGGCGCGGCGCAGGTGGACGCGTGGCGCACCGCGCAGCGCGCGCACGCCATCGCCAACGGCGTCTTCGTCGCCTCGCCCAACCGCGTTGGATTCGAGGCCGAGCCGGGCACCGATGGGCTCGAGTTCTTCGGGCACTCGTTCATCAGCGACCCCTTCGGCCGCCTGATCGCCGACGCCGGCACGGATCCGGCACTCCTCGTCGCCCGCTGCGACCCCGGGCTCATCGAGGACACGCGCCGCAACTGGCCGTTCCTGCGCGATCGCCGCATTGACGCGTACGGCCCGATCCTCAGCCGCTTCCTGGCCCGGCCGTGAGCACGCCCGACATCGCACGACGCTTTCCCGCGGAGTGGGAGCCCCACGCCGCCACGTGGATCTCATGGCCGCATCACGAGCCCGACTGGCCCGGCAAGCTCGCGCCGATCCCGTGGGTGTACGCCGAGATCGCCCGCGTGCTGGCCATGCACGAGCCGGTGGAGATCCTCTGCCACAGCGAGGACGTGCGGGAGCAGGCGCGCACCTGCCTGGCGGCGCACGGGGTGGACCGCAACGTGCGGCTGCACGTCGTTCCCAGCGACCGGGTGTGGCTCCGCGACTCGGCGCCGACTTCGGTGGTGCGCGCGGACGGCGGCGTCGAGCTCGTGAACTGGCACTTCAACGCGTGGGCCAAGTACGACAACTATGCGCTCGACGCGCAGGTCGGCACGGCGATCGCACGAATCACGGGGCTGCCGCGGGTGGCCGCCACGCGGCCTGACGGGCGCACGCCGCTGGTGCTCGAGGGGGGCGCGATCGACACGAATGGCGCCGGGACGCTGCTCGTCACGGAAGAGTGCCTGCTGTCGCCGGTGCAGGAGCGCAATCCGGGGCTCGATCGTGCGGGGTATGAGCGGGCATTCGCAGAATGGCTCGGCATCCGCAAGACGATCTGGCTGGGCGAAGGGTGTGTCGGCGACGACACGCACGGGCACGTGGACGACATCGCGCGCTTCGTGGCCCCCGACGCCATCGTGCTGGCGTACGAGGAGGACCCGGCCGACGAGAACCACGAGCGCTCGAAGGACAACCTGCGCCGCCTGGAGCTGGCCGGAGGCAACGCGGGCGAGTTCCAGGTGGTGAAGCTGCCGTACCCGCGTGCCGTGGTGATGGACGGCCAGCGCCTCCCGGCCAGCTACGCCAACTTCTACATTGCGAATGGCGTCGTGATCGTCCCGACGTTCAACGATCCGAACGATCGCGTCGCGCTCAACATCCTCGCCGAGCTCATGCCGGACCAGAGCGTGGTCGGGATCCATTCCGTCGACCTGGTCTGGGGGCTCGGCACCCTGCACTGCCTGACTCAGCAACAGGCACGGAGCGTGTCATGAACGGTTCGATGGTGACCTTCCCTGTGAACGGACGCGATGCGTCCGGCTACCTGTCGCTTCCGCCCGCGGGCACGGGCCCGGGGCTGCTCGTCATCCAGGAGTGGTGGGGGCTCGTGGGCCACATCAAGGACGTGGCCGACCGATTCGCCGCCGCGGGATTCGTGGCGCTTGCGCCCGACCTCTACCACGGCGAGCAGGCCACCAGCCCGGACGCTGCGGGCAAGATGCTCATGGCGCTGAACATCGCCGAGACGGGCAAGGACCTGCGCGCTGCGGCGAAGTACCTGCTCGGGCGCGAGGATGTCACGTCGAAGACGGTGGCGGCCCTTGGCTTCTGCATGGGCGGCCAGCTCGCGCTGTTCGCGGCGTGCGAGCATCCGGACCTCGTGGGCGCCGCGGTGGACTTCTACGGCATCCACCCGAACGTGCACCCCGACGTCACCCGGCTGTCGGGACCGGTGCTCGCGCACTTCGGGCGCGAGGACAAGAGCATCCCGGCCCAGCAGGTGGACGCGATGGTCAAGCGCGCGCACGCAGCAGGCAAGACCTTCGAGGTCCACTGGTACGACGCGGGGCACGCGTTCTTCAACGACGCGCGCCCGCAGGTGTACAGCAAGCGCGACGCCGACACGGCGTGGACGCGCACCGTGGACTTCCTGAAGGCCTGCTTCGCGCGATAGCAGGCCGCGCCAACGGGCGCAGGCGCGTCGCTATTCCGGCTGCGTCGCGCCTGGGCCCGGGCCGCCACCCATCCGCTCGCCCTGCAGGACTGGCGAGTCGTGCACGATGCGGCCGCCGAGGTACGCGGCGTACGACACGCTTCCCACAGCGGCCAGCGCGAGCACGAGCACCACGGCGCGCAGCCAGCCGGCGAGCTGCGCCGCGTTCGAAGCTCGCGCGCGCCAGAGCGCCCAGGCATTGGCGGCGGCACACGTGAGCAATGCCCAGAGCGCGACGCCCGCCGCGTCGTCGTGCGCGCCGATCGTCCCGCGGACCACGAACAGGCGCCGCTCGATGATCTTGTGCGCCGCATCACCCGTGAGGAACGCCGGAACGGCGGCGATGCCCGCCAGCAGCATGAGCGTGAGCCCCGCGCGCCAGAAGAATTCGCGCGCCGTGGCCGCCCCGACGATGAGCGACGCGAGCCCGACGATGCTGAGCACGACCGGGAAGTGGTTCACCAGCAGGTGCATCCAGGTGGCATCCACGGATTTCGTTTCCTCCCGCACGCGGAAATCGTTTATCCAGTGTACGCCTGTTCATCTCGAGTCTGCGTCGGGCGTGCTCCGCAATGGCGTGGCGGATACCCCGACTGGGGTTGGATTTTGCACCCTGGGGACGGTAAGATCCACGCGTCGGGTGTGGCGATGAAGCCACTCGTCTGTTCCCCCCACATCGTCAGTCTACACCCCACCCCACCTCGATCGTGCGCAAGCCAGTTCTCGTACTGGCTGCCGCCCTCATGGCATGCAGCGGCGGCAGTTCCGGCTCGGCAGTGAAGTTCGGCGCCGCTGGCCCGTGGAGCGACCCCGGTTACGGGGCGATGAACCAGCGTGGCATCCAGCTGGCGTACGAGCAGATCAAGGCGAGCCCCGCCTTCAAGGACCATCCGTTCGACATCGACTTCCGCGATGACAAGGCCAGCGGTGAGCAGGCCACGGACATCGCGAAGTCGTTCGTCGCTGATCCCTCGGTCGTCGCGGTGATCGGGCACGTGAACTCCGGCACCGAGGTCGCCGCGGCGCAGGTGTACGACGCCGGCCACCTGGTCTCCATGGCCACCACCGCGTCCTCGCCCGCACTCACGGGCGTGTCGCCATGGGTGTTCCGCGTCATCTCCAGCGACTCCGTGAACGGCATGGACATCGCGCGGTTCGCCAGCACGACGCTGAATCGCAGGCGCGCCGCCATCCTCTACGAGAACAACGCGTACGGCCGCGGATTGGCCGAGGCGTTCCGCCGCAACTTCTCCGGCGCGGTGATCGAGATGGACCCGATCGCCGAGGGCGCGCAGGACTTCGAGCCGTACGTGTCGTACCTCAAGGCGAGGAACCCGGACCTCATCTTCGTGCCGGGCGAGGACGGCTCGGGGCGCCCGTTCGTGGCCGAGGTCCGGCGGCAGAAGCTGTCGGCCGCGCTGCTCGGCGGTGACGGCTGGACCGGGCTCACCGTGGACACCGCGAACGCCGAGGGCGTGTACGTGGGCGCGCCATTCACGGCGGAGAACCCCGATCCGGACGTGCAGAAGTTCGTGGCGGCATTCAAGGCGAAGTTCGGCCGTACGCCCGATGGCAACGCCGCGCTGGCGTACGACGCGACGAACCTGCTGTTCTATGCGCTCACCAGGGTCGGCCCCGATCGCGCGAAGATCCGCGACTTCCTGGCGCACATGGACGAGCAGAGCGCCTGGGCGGGCGTCACGGGACACATCCGCTTCGGGACCAACGGCGACCCCGCGGGCAAGAGCATCGTGATGACGGTGATCCACAACGGCGCCCTCAAGGTCGCGGGGGACAAGTGATGAACCTCTCCCTGAACCAGCTCGGCACCATCCGCGGCCGCCTGTGGGCCGGGTTCGGCGTGCTCGTGGCGCTGCTCGTCGTCATCGGCGGCCTTGTGCGGCGCTCGATGTCAGCGATCGACGGGACGATGGGCTCGACGCTGGGGGCCGTGGAAGCGCAGTCGCGGCTCGCTTCGCAGCTCTCCTCGGCGGTGTTCCAGACACTCGAGGCAGGCTCGCGGTACGTGGAGGCGCGCGACAGCGTCACGGAGCAGACGTTCCATGACCAGGGATGGGCGGCGCATCGCCTGCAGCGGCAGATGAACGACCAGCCCGGGCAGACGGCGGAGGAGATCGGGCTCCTGGCAGCGATCGATTCGCGGCTCTCGGAAATGGAGGTGAAGTACGCGCTCGCCCACCGCCTGGCCGACCTGGGCCGCAGCGACGAGGCACATCGCCAGGCGTCGCTCGCGCGTGCTGCGGTGCGCCCGCTGCTCGACAACATCGCGCGACTGGGCCAGATCAAGGCGGACAAGGTGCGCGGGGCATCCGACGCACTGGCATCGCTCATTCACGCGCGCGAGATGGCGCTTCTGCTCCTCGTGCTGGTGGCGGCGGCGCTGGGCATCGGCGTGGTCATGATCACGGTCCGCTCGATCGGCGGCCCGCTGGACGCGCTGGTGTCCCACGCCGAGCGCCTGAGCCGCGGCGACCTGACGGCGCGCACCGAGGACGCCGACATGCCCGGCGAGTTCCGCATCCTCGCCGTGGCCATGAACCAGACGGGCGACTCGCTGTCGCGCGTCGTCTCCGTCGCCGCCGCCACGGCCGAGAACGTCGCCACGTCGGCGCACCAGCTCTCGTCGGTGTCCGAGGAGATCTCGATCTCGGCCAGCCAGATGGCGAACGCGATGTCCGAGGTGTCGCACGGCGCGGAGACGCAGGTGCACCAGCTCCGCTCGGTGGACGAATCGCTGCGCCAGATCCGCAGCTCCGCGGGCGTCGTGCGCGAGCGCGCCTCGGAAGTACAGTCGCTCGCCAACGACATCGAGCGCTCGGCACGCGAGAAGCGCGCCGAGATCGAGCGGACGCTCGGCATCCTGGTGGACGTGAAGCAGGGCGTGGAAAAGGCGGCCGTGGAGGTCACGGCGCTGAACACCACGGCGGCCGACATCACGCGGTTCGTGCAGGCCGTGAGCCAGATTGCGGAGCAGACGAACCTGCTCGCGCTCAACGCGGCCATCGAGGCCGCGCGCGCCGGCGACGCCGGGCGCGGGTTTGCCGTCGTCGCCGAGGAAGTGCGCAAGCTGGCGGAACAGTCGCAGCGCGCCGCCGAGGACATTGTGCAGATGACGGGCCAGGTCACGGCGCGCGTCTCGACGAGCTCGCGCGCGATGGAGAGCGGCGTCGCCCGCGTCGCCGAGATCGAGCGGCTGTCGCGCGCCATCGACCAGGCGCTGGAAGTGATCTCCGGGGCCGCCGAGCGCACGCGCGCCGCCGCGGCCGGCGTCGGCACCGCGGCCGACCAGAATGCACAGGCCGCCGAGTCGGCGAGCACCGAGCTCGAGGCGATTGCCAAGACCGCCGAGAGCCACGCGGCGGCCGCGGAGGAGGTGAACGCGTCCACCGAGGAGCAAAGCGCGGCCTGCGAGGAGATGACCTCGGCGAGCAGCATCCTGCTGCAGGGAAGCACGCAGCTCAAGGAGCTCGTTGGCGGGCTGCGCACCGAGCGCTGACGCCACCCGCGATACCAGGAAGGCAAGCGGGGCCGCGCACCCGCGCGGCCCCGCTTTTACTTGATCCGCATCGCCGCCGCAGCGTGGCGGCGGGCGATCGCCGTGCCTACTGCTGGCAGCGGCCGTTCGGGTCCGGCTTCGGGTGGTCCACCACCGGGCGGTGATCCATGTCGGCCACGTGCATCGCCACGTCGTAAACCAGCTTGCCCACGCGGGCCATGTGCTCGTAGTCGATGTACTCCGGCTCGTCCGTCACCTGGTGGTAGTCGCCGTGCAGGCCCGTGGTGAAGAAGGTGACCGGGATGCCGTAGCGCGCGTAGCTGTAGTGGTCGCTGCGGCAGTAGATGTTCTCGGGATGGCCGTTGGCGTCGAACTGGTAATCGAAGTTGAACGGCATCGGCTCGGTCTTGTTCACCGCCTCGACCAGGTCGCCGAGCTCAGTGGACAGGCGGCGCGAGCCCACGAGCTGCAGGTAGCTCGGGCCGCCCACCGGCAGGTCCTGCGCGTCGCCGCGGCCGACCATGTCCATGTTGAGCTGCGCGACGATGGAGTCGCGCGGCACGGTGGGGTGATCCGTGAACCACTGCGAGCCCCACAGCCCCTTCTCCTCGCCCACGTGCCAGACGAAGATGATCGACCGCTTCGGCTTGGCGGGCAGCTTGGCGAATGCCTGCGCGATCTCGAGTACCGTGACCGTGCCGGAACCGTCGTCATCGGCGCCATTGCTGATCGAGTCCAGGCGCACGGGGCGCAACTGGCGCACGCTGTCGAGGTTGATATGGATGTTGCGCACCGCCTCCTGCTGCTCGGGCGTGGGCTGGACGCCGCGCGGCACCATGCCGACGATCGCGTAGCGCGCCTGGTTGTACAGGTGCAGGGAGTCATGGTCCACCGGCGGCCCCTGCCGGATGCCGATGTGGTCGTTGTGCGCGCCGATTGCGACGTACTCGCCCTTGAGCTTCGGGTCGCTGCCCGGCAGGATGGCGACGACGTTGCGCGCCGGTGCCGGCTTCTCGAGGAACTTCGGGTTCCCGGCCACCGTCTTGCCAAGGGCGCCCTTCGTGGCCTGCGAGAGCGGCATGCCCAGGAGGACCTCGGCCGCATGCGTCGTGATGGAGAGCGAGGCAGCCACCTCGGGCTCGGGCTTGCCGTTCTTGAAGATCACGTTGCCCGGGCGCGGCTCGGCCGACTTGACCATCTGCTCGGGCAGCGCATCGCCGACGATCGTGGCCACGCCAGCCGCGTCGGCCATCGGGTTCGGGCCGCCACGCCCGCGGCCGAAGCCGAAGCCGCGGCCACGCCCGGCAGGCGCCATCATCACGACGAGCTTGCCCTTCACCTGCTCGGCCGTGAGCTCGTTCGTCGTGTCGCCCATCGTTCCGCCGAAGATGACCTGCGCGCCGTCAATGGAGCGCGGGTCGCCGCCGCGGCCCGGCGTGGCGATGAAGTCCCTGAGCGCCTGCAGCGTGGTGCCGCCGGCGCTGATCGTGGACTTGGGATCCAGCCAGCGCTGGAACACCGGCAGGTTCTGGAAGTAGGTGCCATTGTCGCCCGCGGGCTTGAGGCCCATCTTGCGCACCTCGTCCGCGATGTACTGCGTGGCTTTCAGGTGCCCGACCGTGCCCGTCTCGCGCCCCTGCAGCGAGTCGTCGGCATAGATGTAGAGCCGCGTCATGAGGTCGGCCGGGGTGATGGCCGCCGTGGTGGGCTGCGCCGCGTGCTTGAGCGGCAGCTCCCGCTGCTGCGCGGCGAGCGCCGCGGGCAGCAGGGCGAGCGCGCCGGCGCACCAGATCCTGCGAACGTATGTCACGTGCCAGTCCTGTGCTGAGGTGGAGGGACCTGCCTGCGTCCGTTCTACGCGGCGCCTGACCGCAGCGCTGACGCGCCGGGGACGCCGATGCGATAATCTTATGACGGCGGCCGTCGCCGCCAGTCCGCCGTCCTCCCGGGGTCGCACCGCCATGCGCATCGAGACCATCGCCGTCCACGCCGGCCACGCGCCGGATCCCGTCACCGCCGACGTGACGCCCGCCATCCACCTCTCGACCACGTTCGAGCGCGAGGCCGACGGCAGCTACCGCGCGGGCTACGTGTACTCGCGCTACGCGAACCCCAACCGCACGTCGCTCGAGCAATGCCTGGCGCAGCTCGAGGGCGGCGCCTCGGCCGCGTGCTTCTCCTCCGGCTCGGCGGCGACGCACGCCGTCTGCCAGGCGCTCGGGCCGGGCGCCCACATCATCGCCCCGGACGACGCGTACTTCGGGACCACGAAGCTGATGCGCGACATCTTCGGCCCGTGGGGACTCGAGCTCTCGCTGGTGGACATGACGGACCTCGACGCCGTGCGCGCCGCGCTCCGTCCCAGCACCAGGCTGGTGTGGATCGAGACGCCGTCCAACCCGCTCGTGCGCGTGAGCGACATCGCGGCGCTGTCCGCGCTGGCGCACGAGGTGGGCGCCATCGCGGTGGTGGACAACACCTGGGCCACGCCCGTGCTGCAGCGCCCGCTGGAGCTTGGCGCCGACATCTCGATGCACTCCACCACCAAGTACATCGGCGGCCACAGCGACGTGCTCGGCGGCGCACTGGTCGCGCGCGCCGAAGACGCGTTCTGGGAGCGCGTGCGCGCCGTGCAGGCGTCGGCCGGCACCGTGCCCTCGCCCTTCGAGTGCTGGCTCGCGCTGCGCGGCGTGCGCACGCTGCCGTGGCGCGTGCGCGGGATGACGAGCAACGCGCAGACGCTCGCCGCCTTCCTGAGCACGCACGCGCATGTCACCGCGGTGCACTACCCCGGGCTCACCACGCACCACGCGCACGAGATCGCGCAGCGGCAGATGAGCGCGCCCGGCGCGATGATGTCGTTCGAGGTCGCGGGCGGCGCCGAGGCGGCCATGGCCGCGGCGGGGCGCCTGCGCATCATCACGCGCGCCACGAGCCTGGGCGGCACCGAGACGCTGATCGAGCATCGCGCGTCGGTGGAGGGGCCGGGCACGCGCGCCCCCGCGGGGCTGCTCCGCATGTCGGTCGGGCTCGAGCACGTCGAGGACCTGATGGCCGACCTCGACCAGGCCCTGCGCTGAGCCGCGCGACTCCCACGCCCATGACGCAGAAGAATGCAGTGCTGCTGCTCAGCGGCGGCCTGGACTCCACCACCGTCCTCGCGATCGCGAAGGCGGAGGGCTACGCCGTGCACGCGATGTCCTTTCGCTACGGGCAGCGGCATGCGCACGAGCTCGACGCGGCTCGGCGCATCGCCGAGCGTCACGGCGTCGCGCGCCACGTCGTGGTGGACATCGACCTGCGCGTGTTCGGCGGGTCCGCGCTCACGAGCGACATCGCCGTGCCCAAGGACCGCGACGTCGCGCACGGCACGGACATTCCCGTCACGTACGTGCCCGCGCGCAACACGATCTTCCTCTCGTTCGCGCTCGCCTGGGCCGACGTGCTGCAGGCACGCGAGATCTTCATCGGCGTCAACGCGCTGGACTACTCCGGCTACCCGGACTGCCGCCCGGAGTACATTGCCGCGTTCGAGCAGATGGCCCGCCTGGCCACGAAGGGCGGCGTCGAGGGCGCACCCGTGCACATCAACGCGCCGCTGCTCCACCTGACCAAGGCGCAGATCATCCGGCGCGGGCTCGAGCTGGGAGTGGACTACGCCCTCACCACGAGCTGCTACGATCCCGCGCCGGACGGCGCCGCATGCGGGCATTGCGACGCCTGCCAGCTGCGGCTCAAGGGGTTCGCCGATGCCGGCACGACGGATCCCGCGCGGTACGTGCCGCGCTGAATCCCGTCGCGACGCATCCTGCCATGACGCACCCGTGAACCGCATGTACACCGTCAAGGAAATCTTCTACACGCTGCAGGGCGAGGGATACCAGGCCGGACGGCCTGCCGTGTTCTGTCGGTTCAGCGGGTGCAACCTGTGGACGGGACGCGAGGAGGACCGTGCGCGCGCCGTGTGCACGTTCTGCGACACGGACTTCGTGGGCGTGGGGCCGGACGGCGGCCGGTTCGCGACCGCGGACGCGCTCGCCGACGCGGTCGCGGCGCGATGGCCTGCAGGGGCCGATGCCCGCGCCAGGCGCTTCGTGGTCTGCACCGGCGGCGAGCCGCTGCTGCAGCTCGACGACGAAGCGGTGCGCGCATTGCACGCGCGCGGCTTCGAGGTGGCCGTCGAGACCAACGGCACGCAGCAGCCGCCGGCCGGGCTCGACTGGACGTGCGTGAGCCCGAAGGCCGGTGCGCCGCTCGTGCTCACGCGCGGCGACGAACTCAAGCTGGTGTACCCGCAGGCCGGCGCCGAGCCGGAGCAGTTCGCGCGGCTGGACTTCGCGCACTTCTCGCTGCAACCCATGGACGGGCCGCACGCGGCCGAGAACACGCGCGCCGCCGTGGCCTACTGCCTGGCGCACCCGCAGTGGCGACTGAGTCTCCAGACGCACAAGCTGCTGGGCCTGCGCTAAGAGACTGCGGTGCGCCGGGACGCCGCCGGCCGTCGCAGGGCGCGGCGTCTGGCGCCAGACCAAACGTTTCCAGGAAATCTTAGCGCCCGCGGCGCAAGATTCCTTGCCACATAGGGTTGACCCGCCTCCCTCCCACGGCCAGATTGGGAATCCATTCCGTTTCCGGCCGCGGCCCCCGCCGCCGGACGTTTGTCGTCCCACAGCCTGTCCCGATCACCCGATGGCCCTGCGGTTCCCGCTCGCCCGACCCCGTACTGCGCTCCTGGCCGGCCTGATCGCCGCCGCGAGCGTCGTCGGTGCCGCGCGCGTGCAGGCGCAGCAGCCCAGGCCCTTCGGGACGCTGACCGTCCCCGCCGACTCGCTCGCGCCACGCCCCTTCGCGAAGTTCAGCGCCGACGCTGAGTCCATGCGCGACTCCATCGTCGCGCTCGCCCGGGCGCAGCTCGGCAAGCGCTACGTGCTCGGCGGCACGAACCCCAGGCGCGGCTTCGACTGCAGCGGCCTGGTGAAGTACGTGCTCGGCATGCTCGACATCTCGCTGCCGCGCACGGCGCGCCAGCAGGCGAAGATGGGGGAGGCGGTGGCCAAGAGCACCGATGAGCTGAAGCCGGGCGACCTGCTCACCTTCGGCAAGTCCAAGCGCGGCGTGAGCCACATCGCCATCTACATCGGCGACGGCAAGTACATCCACGCCAGCAGCGGCGCCGGCCGCGTGATCGAGAGCGACCTGGCGCGCACCGACTCGCCCCTCATCCGCGCGTGGCGCGGTGTTCGCCGCGTGCTCGTCGGCGACGACGCCGATTCCGTATCCGCCGCGCACAAGGGCGCCGGCAGCGGCGACTGACCGCTACCAGCGGCGGACGAACACGCGTCCGCCGTCACCCTTCAGCCAGCAGCCGCGCGTGTCCACGCGCTGGCCCTGCTGCGCTCCGGCCTGCGACTGCGCGATCATTGCCTGTGACGACGTCTGCGCCCGCGGCACGGGCTGCGTGACCTCGGGCTGCGTGTACGCCGGCGGCGAGTACGTGGGCGCATTGTATGTCGGCGCGTTGTACGTCGGCACAGCCGCATTGGCCGCCGTCCCTGCCGAGCACGCCTGCGGCACGTAGAAGTACGCGTTGTCGAGTTGCACGAACACGCGGCCGTCCTGCATCACGATCGCGGGGAGCGTCGTGTATCGCACCGCCGCGGAACCCATCCCCGCACCGTGTGTGCGCCCACGCGGTTCGCTGGCCGGCTGCGGCGCGGGTGGTGGAGGGCTCGCGACGGTGCCCGCGGCGCCGCTCGGCTTCTGCAGGCGGATGGGCGGCGGCGACTGCGCGCCCGCCAGGCTCGCGCATCCCGCCAGGAATGCAATGGACGTTGCGACACTGCGCATGGCTGACATGGCTCCTCCCGCGGCTGCGTGAACCAGGCGTCCGCTTCAATCTACGGCGGCGCGCCGGGATTCGTTCCCCCGGGGCCCGGAAAGCACGGCGCGCGGGGAGCGATTGCCCCCCGCGCGCCTCACTGCATGCACCAGCCCGCGATTACATCGGGGGCATGATGTTGTCGCCGCCGGCGACGATCACGAACTCGTCGCGACGGTTCTGCGACCAGCAACCCTCGTCGTGGTCGGTGCAGACCGGCTTCTCCTCGCCGTTGCTCGCGATGTCGATGCGGCTCTCGGCGATGCCCTTCGAGATCAGGTAGCGCTTGGCCTGCTCGGCGCGGCGCATGCCCAGCGCCTGGTTGTACTCATCCGAGCCGCGCTCGTCGGCGTTGCCCTCGATCCGGATGCGGACGTTCGGGTTGGCCTGCAGCACGGGCAGCTTGGAGTCGAGCGTGGACTTGGCGTCGTCACGCAGGTCGGACTTGTCGAAGTCGAAGTAGATCTTCGCCTCGAGCGCGGCGCGCGCCTTGGCGGCCGCCTCCATGCGGGCGCGGTTGGCCGCGTCGATGCTGTCCTGGCGCGCCCTCTCGGCGGCCGCGATGCTGTCACGACGCGCGCGCTCGGCGGCCGCGATGCTGTCCTGGCGCGCACGCTCACGTGCGGCGTTGACGCTGTCCATGTTGATCGCGGGCTTCACCGGGGCCGGCGCGGCCGGGGCCTCGTTGCCCAGCAGCCAGCTCAGCCCGAGGCGGAACTCGACGTTGGCCGAGCGCGCCGCGTTCTTGTTCGTGTCGTTCGCGGCGATCGGGAACGCGAACCGCGAATCCGACGGGTTCTCGACGTACTCGACCAGGCCGTCGAAGCGCAGCGCGAAGCTGTTCGTGAGGTTCCAGCGGTAGCCGATGCCCGGCGACAGCGAGAAGTCGCGGCCACCGTCCACGCTCTCGCCGCCGAAGCCGACGCCAACGAGCAGGTCATTGCCAGACCACGGGAGGTTGTACGTCACGCGTCCGGCGTACGTCAGGTACTGCTTGGAGCTGGTGTCCAGGCGCGGCGGCTTGGACTGGAGGCTGGAGTTCGCGATGTCCGCTTCCAGCTCCCACCGCGGCGTGATGAAGTAGCCGGCGCGGCCGCCAAAGCCGAAGCCGTTCTTGAGCGCCCACGGCGTATCCATCGTGGTGAACTGGCCGAAGACGCCGAGTTCGGTCGTACCGGCCTTCTGCGCCATCGCCGGGGCCGCCATGAACAGCGCGGCGATCGCCGGGACGAGCACACGACGAGTCTGCATTGTTGTTGTTCTCCTTGCTGAACCTGGTATTGACTGCTTCTGCTGCCCGCGCGAAGACGCAGACGGGGAGCATCCTGCATCCATGATAGGTAGCACCTGTTTACCGCCCCGCCATGGCAGAAAGTTCCCGTCCCATGGGTTAATTAAGGCCGTCTTGGCCTCGCCGGAGCCGTGCAACCGGACCGTGTCGCGCCGTAACAACAGATGCTGCAATGACTTATTGCGCGAAACACGTGCTGAATACTCGCCAAGTCATGACAAAGACGCAAGCAGGGAATCCGTGATCTCACTGCCCGCGCCGGATCACTGCGGCAACGCGTTACCGCCGTCGACGAGGTACCGCCACGAGCCGTCCCGCTGCAACGCCCACACCGTCAGGTACTTGGAGCGTCGCGGCGACGCGCCGGGACTCGCCACGTACGTGGCGACTCCGACCGTGAAGCCGAGGTCGGCGGAGGCAGCAGCACCAGCATCCACGGCGTGCCATTCCAGCGTGCCTTGCTCGGCGCCAGCAAAGGACCCGCGGACTTCCGCCGGGCCCGTGTTCACCAGTGATCCTGAAAAGGTCATCGCGGTTGCTGCGGCATAGCTGGCGAACGCGTCGGCGATGCCTGCCCGTGCAGCGTGCGCGGAGAAGGCACTGTCGGTCGCGACGAGCACGCGGGCGATCGAATCCTGGACAGCCGAGCCGGGGTGCGCCATGAGCTGCGTGTCGCTCACGGGCCCGGTGGACGCGGGCGCGGCACCGATTTCGGCGTACGCGACGATGCGCCACCCTGCCCCGTCGCGACGCCAGACAGCGATGTAGCGATCCGCGCGCAGTGCGACGCGTGCGCTGTCCGACGACGCTGTGGCCGCGATGCCGGCCGTGTAGGCGAGCGTGCCGTCCGACGAGACGCCGACACGCAGCGGCTGCCACCGCATCGCGCCGGCCGGCACCGGGCGCGCCGCCGCGAGCATCGCGCGGATGTTCGACGTGCCGGAGACGACGGGCGCTCCCGCGCGCAGGTACACGGCGTCGGATGCCAACAGGCGGGCCATGCCGTCAGCAAAGCCATGCATGCGCACGGAGTCGCCGCGCGACAGGTCCA
This sequence comes from Gemmatimonadaceae bacterium, assembly GCA_035549215.1. Taxonomy (GTDB): domain Bacteria; phylum Gemmatimonadota; class Gemmatimonadetes; order Gemmatimonadales; family Gemmatimonadaceae; genus JAGWRI01. The sequence goes on from DASZRI010000452.1 coordinate 19,179, forward strand.
GGGCGACGACGGAATCGGCGACCGGCGCGTGCGCGGGCGGCGGCACGAGCACGCCCCACGTGACGCCGCCGTGCGCGAGGTCGCCGGTGACCCATGCGCGCGCGCCGACGAGCTGGCGCAGGGCGGCGGGCGCGTTGGTGATCACGTGGCGCACGTGGTCCGCCGTGACCAGCGCAACCTGCCCGTCGGCGGACACGAGCGTGCCGTCGAGTGCGGGCACGCCGTCCACGGTGCGGACCAGGAACGCGGTGGCCGTGAGCGTATTCCCGGCGCGCGTGCCGCTGACCCAGACGTCGGCGCCGGCAGCGCGCGCGATGGTCGTAGCCAGCGGCCCCGCGAGCGTGATCGAAGGACGCGTGGGCCCCTGCCGCAGCACGACGCGGCGATCGCGCTCCGTGCCCACCACGGCGACGATGCCGCGCGCCGTGTCCTGCACACTGAGTACGGGCGGCACCTGCACGGCTGCGCTTGCCTGCGGCTGCGGCGCGGGGGCCGCATGACTGGTGCGGCAGGCCGGCACGAGCGCAACGAGGAACAGCGGAGCGCCACGGATCACTGGATGCGCAGGATGAGGAGCCGCAGCGGGCTCGTGGCCGGAATGGCGCCGCCCCCCGGCGCGTGGATGTCGATCAACTGTCGCGTGGCCTGCGTTCCGGAGAGGTCGAAGAAGGCGCCGGCACCGCCGACCAGCGACCCCACGGGCGTCGTGGATGCCCCGAACGAGATCGCGTGCACGCCGAGCGGCCACGGGCTGAAGTTCGTGGGAAAGTCGGTGGCGAAGCCGCTGTAGATGCTGCGCAGGTTCCAGCTCGGCACGGTGTACCGTGCACCCGCCGCCGGCGTGAAGCCGGGGTAGTCGTCGGCCGCGAGCGCGAGCGTGAAGTAGCCGGCGAGCTCGTTCCACGTATGCCCGCTCTTGTCGGTGACGTTGTCCACGCCCGCCATGGTGGCGTCGCGGACCAGCGGCTTGAGCAGGTCGGATTCCTGCGTGGAGTACTGGTCGAGCAGCCAGCGCGCGAACAGCCACGCGCTGCCGTAGATGTCGGCGTCCTCGCTGCCGGCCGAGAGGAACGACTTGGTCTCGTTGGAGAGCATGTAGTCGTTCAGGAACAGGAACGGATCGGCCATCACGTACGGCTTGCCGTAGCAGGAGCTGCCCACGAGCCCGCCGCGCACGTCGCAGAACACGGTGTTCCCGTACGTCGCGTTGGACTTCCAGCCGGCAGCCGGGCCGTACACGGTGCGCCCGTACAGCTCCATGGCCACCTGGGCGGTGCCCTCCTCGAACCAGCTCTCCTCGAGCAGGTCGCCCACCGGATCGGCGAAGCGCTCGGCCACCGCCGTGATGTGCTTGGACTCGTGGATGAGCGTGCCCGGGATGAGCGCGTTCCACACGGAGCGGACGTTCACGTCCCCGCTGCTGCCGGCCTGCGTGGTGGGCACGCGGGCGTAGAACATCGGCGTGTGGTTGCTGGACGGGACGAGGGAGTCGTAGGCGACCGGGAACTGGTCGCAGGGCGTGACGAAGCCGAGCAGGTCGGTGGCCTGGTCGTTCACCCTCTTGGTGAAGAGCATGGTGACCTTGCCGACGTGCAGCAGCGAGTCGTCGAACGCCATCGGGTCGCCGAAGTACTGCGTGAGGATGGGGTACATCACGTTGTCGTACACCTGGCCAAGCTTGACGTAGTCGGCGTCCATCTGGCCGGCGAGGGGCGCATCGTTGCCCTCGAGGATGATGCTGTGCGTCCCGACGTACACGACGCGGCCCACGACCCGGGAGAATGCGCTGCACGAGTTGCCCGTCTGGACCTTGAGCGTGACCGTGTCGCCGACCACCTGGGGGATCGTGGGCGCCACGGCGGCCGCCGCCGTGCGATCGAGCGCGGGGCGCCGCGTGCGCGCCTTGAGCATGGCCATCAGCGGGCGCACGAGCTGCGACTGGTACGCGAGCCGCTGCGCGTGGCCGTCGCGCGCGTGCAGCCACGCGCCGAGCGCGAACGCGTTGGCCGGTGAGAGGGCGTGGTTGGGCGCCAGGACCGGCGGCGGCAGCGTGCGCGACGCGACGCGAACCGGGGCGCGCGCGGCCGATGGCGAGCGGTCGGACAGCGACGACGCCGCGCCGCGGAGCTCGAACGCCGTGGTGGCGGTGGACACCGTGCTCGCGTTGTACACGTCGACCAGGTAGTGGCTGCCGCCGGGCGTGAGCTCGTTGCACCCGATCTGCGCCGGGTCGGTGATCATGAGCGCCTGCCCCACGGCCAGGGTGCGCTGCGTGGCCATCTGCAGCATCTGTTGCACGGAGGCGGGGGCGGACGTGACGGTGATCGACGCGCTCGCGGACTTGCCTTCGGACGTGGCCGTCACCTGCACCGTGCCGGCGGCATTCGCCACGGCGACCGGGACGTTGCCGGATGCCGTGCACGGGAAGGCGGGCGGGATGGTGGCCGTGACCTGCGTCGCGGACACGGATGTCACCAGCACCGGCGTGCCCGCAACGGTGACCGACACGCCGCCGCCAGTGGTGGCGAAGTTCGCGCCGCTGATCGTGATCGTGCTGTTGGGAACGAGCGTGGCGGGTGCGATGGCCGAGACCTGTGGCGTGGCCACCGTGGCGAGCGCGGTGACGAGCCCGCTGGACGACACCGTGGCCCTGGTGGAATCGGAGATTGTCCAGGTGATCGTGCGGCCGGTGACCGGGAATCCGTTCGCGTCGCTGAGCGTGGCGGTGAGCTGCACGGTGCCGCCTGCCGCCACCGTCTGCTGCGCGGGACTGACGGTGATCCGCGCAACGGGTGCCAGCGTGATCGTGAACGAGATGGTGGCGTTCTTCCCCTCGCTGGACACCGTGATGACCGCGGTGCCGACGCGGACGCCGGTCACGAGGCCGGTGGACGAGACCGTCGCGATGGTCGTGTCACTCGATGCGTAGGTGACGGTGCGCCCGGTGAGCGCGTGCCCGGCGCTGTCAGCCAGCGTGACGACAAGGGCGGCGGCCTGCCCGACGCCGATGGACGTGCTGGCGGCCGTGACACTCACCGTGGCCACGGGCGCCGGAGGTGGCGGCGTGACGGACCCACCGCCCCCGAAATCGCTGCTGCCCCCGCCGCACGCGGCGAGCAGCGCGGTCGCCAGGGCAAGGGCGGTGCGGCGGGCGATGCGGCGGTCGCGATCGAAGATCGGCATGGGCGTCTGGGATGGATGAGGCAGCGGAGCGTGCACGTTGTCGGCACCAGGAACAGGCGTCAACGGCCTGGGTCACCAACGGGGGAGTGGCTTGCAACAGCCATACACCTGCAAATTCCGGGCATGAATCCGCGCGCTTTCCTGACTGGTGCCCGGGCGGCCTTCGTCGCGCCCGCGTGGCTTGGCGCGGACCGGCTCCGGCTGCTCATGGCGCCAGCCGATGCGCCTGCGCCCT
>DASZRI010000453.1:0-3299 GCA_035549215.1 Gemmatimonadaceae bacterium
AACTCGGGCAAGAACTCGCCGGAGAGGCAGATCGCCTCCAGCAGCGCGTGCGCCGTCGTGCCTGCGGCCGGCAGCGCGCCGCCCCGCTCGACGAACAGAGCCCGGCGCGCCTCGGTGGCCGGCGTCGGTGCCGCGGCCATCGGTCAGAGGTCCGCTTGCGCGATGGAGAACTTGTTGTTCCGGTCGTCGAGCACACGGAAGGAGCTCTGCGCCTCGACCGGCAAGAGCTGCTGGATGTGGCCGCGCTGGCCGTGCTCGAACAGGAAGAAGTGACGGTGGCCGCGGTTGCGCCCGATCCATTCTTTCAGCTTTTCGTCGGCGCCGTCCTGATCGAAGACCGTGCGGTCCTCCTGCGGCCCCTCGTAGATCTCGTTCTTCGTGTAAAAGGTCTCGCCGCGCCAGTACATCTGGTACGCGATGAGGCGCTCTGCCGGCGACGAGCGGTTCTTGTAGTACGTCGCCAGCAGGTCCTTCTGCGACCAGAACGGCGCGACGTCACGCATGTAGCCGTCGAGCAGGAAGTACGTGAACAGCACGGCCGCGCCGCCCAGGCCCACCAGCGCGAAGCGGCGCGCCCGCGCCCACACGAGCGCGATCGAGCACGCGCCGAAGGCGGCGGCGAACGCGATCAGCGTGCCGCTGAAGTCCAGGCTCTCGGGCCACGGGCGGCCGTGCGGGCTGTGGATGTAGTCGTACGAGAACAGCCACAGGAAGTGCTGTGCGTCGGCCTTCGTCGCGACCAGGTCGACGGTGATGAGCACGAGCAGCGGCACGCCCACGACCGCCGCGGCCGCCGCCGCGCGCTTGGCGCCGCGCCGGATGACGTCGTCCAAGAAGCAGCCGATGACGATGGCCAGGCCCGGGATCGCCGGCAGCACGTAGTGGTGGAACTTCGTCATGGACATCGAGACGATGCCGTAGGCGGAGACGAACCAGATCGCGCCCAGCCAGATGATCCCCTGGCGCTGCACCTCCTCGGTGGCAGGCGCCGAGCCGTCCGCCGGCGCCGGGCGCCCGCGCATGACGGCCCAGGCGAGCGCTGCGGGCGCGACCGGGATCCACGGCAGCACGCCATAGCCGAGCTCGCGCAGGAAGTACTCGAAGCTGCCGCGATCGCCGTGGCGGCCGATCACCATGCGGCGCCAGTGGTTGTCGCCGAAGAGCTCGTTCCAGAACGGCATGCCGTGCCGGATGATCATCGCGTGGTGCCACGGCACGGCCACGACGGCCAGCGCCAGGATCGACGCCAGCACGCCGTAGAGCAGCTGCGCGCGCCGCAGCCGTCGCCAGTTCCACGTGAACGCGAGGTACGCCAGAAAGACGATGAGCGGCAGCCCCAGCCCCGCGAGCCCCTTCGCCAGCACGGCGAGCGCGCACATGATGGCGGCGACGTAGAGGTAGAAAGGCGCCTTGTAGCGCGTGCGCGCCGCGAGCCACACGAACAGGACGAACCCGACGTAGTACGGGATCATCGCGACGGCGCCGTACATCTTCACGGTGCCGTTGCCCCACGGCATCTCGAACTTCAGCTGGTACGAGTCGATGACGAGCTGCGGGATCGCCACCAGCGCGAACAGCGCGAGCGTGCCGTAGAAGAGGCCGTGGTCGGGCCAGCTCCACCATCCTCGCCCGCGCCGCGGCAGCTTCTCGTCGCGATCGTCGAAGAGCGCCAGCGCGCCGAGCGCGAGCGCCATGGCCATCGGTCCCACGAAGGCCATGTCCGTCATGGCCTGGCGCGCGACCAGGCTGTACATGGGCGCGGTCGCGACGACCACGGCGGCCAGCACGCCCGCGCGCCGGCTCACGAAGCGCGCCGTCACCAGGTAGACGGCATAGATGCCGAGCACGCCCATGAGGCAGAAGGGCGTGCGCACCGCCCACTCGGCCCGGTGCGTGAGCGCCATCTCGCCGGGGTCGCCGCCGCGCAGGCCCACGCCCGCGAGGTGCATGCCGATGCTCATGATCCAGAACGAGAGCACCGGCTTCGACCAGAACACCTCGAGGTCGCGCGGAGAGCCCGGCCACCACAGGCTGATGAAGTCGCCCCGCTTCGTCATCTGGCGGGCGACCTCGGAGTAGTGCGTCTCCCACGGGTCCCAGAGGCCGTACGTGCCGGCGAGCGGCAGGTACAGCAGGAGACCGAAGAGGATCACCCCGATCGTCATCTGACGCTCGGTGAAGCGGTCGAAGAAGCTGCCGCCCGGCAGGCGCGGCGCGGCGACCTGGGCGTTCCCCTGCTCGACCGAGCCTTCGCCGCCCGCGCTCATTTCGCGAGGACCTTCTGGACGTTGAGGAGGTTGAGGTCGATCTCCTTGCGCACGCCGACGACCTCTTCCAGCGGCGTCGTGCGCACGTCACCCTTCAGCAGGCCCACCAGGACGCCGGCCTCGCCGCGCGCGAGCGCCTCGACGGCGCCCACGGCCAGGCGCGTCGCCAGCAGCCGATCGAACGCGCCGGGCGTGCCCCCACGCTGCACGTGGCCCAGCGTCGTGACGCGCATGTCGAACCCGAGCCGCCCCTTGTGGTGCTCGAAGAACTTCGCGAGCGAGGCGGCGTTGTTCTTGGCGCCCTCGGCGACGACGACCAGCGCGTGCGCCTTGCCGCGCCGGTACGCACCCTCGAGCTCGTCGGCGACGAGCTCCGGCTCGACCTCGGCCTCGGGCACCACCACGCAGTCCGCGCCGCCGGCGATGCCGGCCATGAGCGCCAGGTACCCACACTTGCGGCCCATGACCTCGACCAGGAATGCGCGCCGGTGCGACGCGGCCGTCACGCGCAGGCGGTCGATCGCCTCGAGCGCAATGTTGAGCGCCGTGTCGACGCCGATGGTGATCTCGGAGCCGGCGAGGTCGTTGTCGATCGTCGACGCGACGCCGACGACCGGCAGCCCCATCTTCGAGAGCGCCAGCGCGCCCGACTGGCTGCCGTTGCCGCCGATGACGACCAGGCCCTCGATGCCATGCGCCGCCAGGTTCGCGAGGGCCTTCGTCCTCGTCGCCTCGAGCTTGAAGTCCTCGAGGCGTGCGCTGCCCAGGAACGTGCCGCCGATGCCCAGGATGCCGCCGACGTCGCGCGGGCCGAGAGGGGCGATGTTGTGCCCCCCTTCGACCAGCCCGAGGTAGCCGTTCCGCACGCCGTACGTCTCCCAACCGTTCCCGATGCCCATGCGGACGACGCCGCGGATGGCCGCGTTCATGCCCGGGGCGTCGCCACCGCTCGTCAAGACCGCAATGCGCCTGATCGCCATAGAAGACGGCAACCTATAGCACAATCACGGATTCGGATAAGCTCTGGGCCCA
>DASZRI010000454.1:0-5910 GCA_035549215.1 Gemmatimonadaceae bacterium
GCACGCCGACACGCCCGACTCGACGCCAGCGCACACGGTCGAATCGACGAAACCGCAGGCGCCGCGTTCGGCGCCAGCCGCCGCGCCGGCCGGGGCGGGGCAGGTGGCGACGCTGCGCGACTCCATTCAGCGGTTGCAGCAGGCGTTTGCGCAGCAAGCCGACTCCCTCTCGCGCGCCGAGGCGGCGTCTCCGGCCGCGACGCAGGCGCTGGGCGGCAGCGTCGCGGCGCGGTCCTTCCGGTCGCCGCATCCGTGGCTGCAGGCGAACGGCGACTCCGCGTCGTCCGCCGCACAGCAGCAGGGCGGCCTCCAGGGCGCCGTGAACGACATCCGCGGCCACCTGCAGCGCGCCGGCGCCATGATCGCGGCGGGCCAGTACGCACGGGTCGGGCCGGAGTTCCGCGACGCGCAGGCGGAGATCAAGGTGCTGCGCGACGTGTTTCCCGGCTCCAGGGTCCCGGCCGCCCTCGAGCTGCAGCTCCGGACCCTGCGAAGCGACGCGCTCACCGCCTGCCTGCAGGCCGCGCAGGTCGATTCCACGCGGGCGCGTCGGTGCGCGGCCTTCCAGCAGCGGACCGCGGCGGCGCCGTTCCGCGGCCGGCTGCAGCAGCCGTGACCGGGAAAGTGCGGCCCGTCAGCGGTACAGCAGCCAGAGGATCGCCGCCATCTCGATGGTGGCGGCGATGATCCCGAAGATGAGGTACGGGCGGAGTCGCGGGCGCTCTGGTTCGTCGGCCATGTCGAAAGATATATTGGGCGATCCATGACGCTCTCTGTCCAGCGCAAGGTCTACCTCGGCTTCGGTGTCGCGCTGCTCATCCTCGCGGTGATCGGCGTCGCGTCGTACCGCGGGCTGCGGCAGGCCATGGACGCCGCGCGCTGGGTCGCGCACACGCACAGCGTCATCGAGTCCGTGGACGACGCGTCCCGCGACGTGGCGACTATCGAGGCCGGCTCGCGTGGCTTCATCCTGACGGGCGACGCGGTGTACCTGGGCCCGTTCCGGCTGGCCGAGTCCCGGCTCGACGCGACCCTCACGCAGCTCCGGGCGCAGGTCGCCGACAATACAGTCGAGATGGCACGCGCCCAGGCGATCTCCGAACTGGCGCGCCGCCGCATGGCGTTCGCGGACACCACGGTGCAGGTGATGCAGCACGCGGGCCAGGGCGCCGCGGTCACCCGCATGCGCACGGGCGTCGGCCGGGCGCTGAGTGACTCGATCCGGCTCCTGGCCAGCACCATGCGCGCCACCGAGCACGCGCTGCTCGATGATCGCATGCAGGTGCAGCATGCACAGGAAATCCTGGCGTCAGTCATCATCCTCTTCGGCTTCCTCGTGGCGTGCGGAGTCGCCGCGCTTGCCGCCGTGACCATCCGGCGCGACATGTACGAGCGCGAGCGCCTGGACGACCAGCTCCGCGCGGCCGTGGACGAGGCCCGACGCGCCAACCAGGCCAAGAGCGACTTCCTGGCCCGCATGAGCCACGAGCTGCGCACCCCGCTCAACTCCGTCATTGGGTTCTCCAACGTCCTGCTCAAGTCGCGTGATGCGATCGGCGAGCAGGCGACCGCCTACGTCGAGCGTATCCGGACCAACGGCACGCACCTGCTCGGGATCATCAACGACATCCTCGACCTGTCCAAGGTCGAGTCGGGGCGCATGGACGTCGTCCTCGAGAACGTGGATGTCGCGCGCCTGGTCGCGGCCACCGTCGCGCAGATCGCGCCACGCGGCGGCGAGGGTCCCGCCGTGGACGTGATGCTCCCCGCGCACATCGCCCCGCTCCGCACCGACGCCGCCAAGCTCCGCCAGGTGCTCCTGAACCTCGTGACGAACGCCGCCAAGTTCACGGAAGGCGGCCGCGTCGTCGTCCGCGGCGTCACGAGTCCCGCCAACGACGAGCTGCTGCGCCTGGACGTCGTGGACGCGGGCATCGGCATCCCGCAGGATCGGCTCGACGGCATCTTCAACGCGTTCGAGCAGGTGGACAGCGCCACCAGCCGGCGCTACGGTGGCACGGGGCTCGGCCTGGCCATCGCCCGCTCGATGTGCGAGCGGATGGGCTACACCCTCTCGGTGGTGAGCACCCCCGCCGTGGGCTCCACGTTCAGCATCCGCTTCACCCCGGATGCCCCGGCGCTCGAGCGGCATGAACCCGTCGCGCCGCCGTCCGGGCCCGCCGCGTCGCGCATGGAGCCGATGCCCACGCGTGCACCGGAGCCCGCGCCCGCGAGCGCGGCGTCAATGGCACGCGTCCTGATCATCGACGACAGCGACGATGCCCGCGACCTGCTCGTCCACATGGCGCGCGAGTGCGGGTGCGAGGCGCTGGCCGCCGCGTCCGGCACCATCGGCCTCGACATGGCGCTCACCCACCGGCCCGACGTGATCCTGCTCGACCTCATGATGCCGGACATGGACGGCTTCGAGGTCCTGCGCCGCCTCAAGATGCGCGAGGCCACGGCGCGCATCCCCGTCATCGTCGTCAGCATCGTCGGGACCGAGAACGAGTCGCACCTGGTCGGGGCGGTGGACGTCATCGACAAGCCGGTCTCGCGCGACGCGCTGGGCGACGCCATCCGCCGCAATATCGGCACGGGCAACTCGCGCGTCCTCGTCGTGGACGACTCCGAGGACGTGCGTCGCCTGCTCAGTGCGTACCTGGCGGACTTTCCGTCGCTCACCGTCGCCACCGCGAATTCCGCGGAAGACGGACTTGCCAGGCTGGACTCGTTCACGCCCGGGCTCATCCTGCTCGACCTGATGATGCCGGGCATGGGCGGCCTCGAGTTCCTGCGCCAGCTTCGCGCCCGGGAACGGTTCCACGACACCCCGGTCGTCGTCATCACCGGCAAGTCGCTGACGGCGGACGAGCGCCGCATCCTGGAGCGCGAGACGGTCACGGTCCTCGCCAAGGGGCCGGCCCTGGGCGCCGAGCTCACGCGTGCCGTGCGATCGGCCCTCGCGCGCATGCACCCGCCGGCCAGCGGCGCCGCCGCCGACGACTGACGCCGTGCGCGCGGTTGCCCTGTTCCTGTGCATGGCATTGGTGGCCTGCGGGGCAGGCGAGGGCGCACTTCCCACCGTCCCGACGCTCGACGAACAGGGCCGCGACGGCATGGTGGCCGTGAGCGCCGGCCGCGACCACACGTGCGCCCTCTCCGAAAGCGGCGCGGCCTTCTGCTGGGGCCGCAACGACCACGGCCAGCTCGGCTTTCCCACCAGCACCCCCTGCGATTCAGCGGCCCAGCCCACGTGCGCGCTCGACGCCCACGCCGTGCTGGGCGGCCTGGCCTTTCGCACGATCAGCGCCGGCACGAGCCACACCTGCGCGATCACCACCGGCTTCGCGGCCTGGTGCTGGGGGACTAACGCGGATGGTGAGCTCGGCAGCGGTGGGCCGGACGCGCCGGCTCCGCGCGCCGTGACCACCACGACGCTCTTCGCCGCGATCTCCGCCGGGGACACGCACACCTGCGCCGTGGCCACCGACGGCACCGCATGGTGCTGGGGGCGCAACGATCGCGGCCAGCTCGGGACGGGCGACACGATTCCGCGCGCGCTCCCGACGCCGGTCGCGACCTCCGCGCGCTTCGTGGACCTCTCGGCCGGGCAAGCGCGCACCTGCGGCCGAACGACGGACGCGCGTGTGCTCTGCTGGGGCGCCATCTGGGAGTATCGCCGGAACGGCCTCGAGTTCACTCGCGCGCAGCTCCTGCCGCAGGACGTCCCGGCAGCCGGCGCCTTCACGGCGCTGTCCGTGGGGGCGTTCACGACCTGCGGCGTGACGGGCGGCGCCGCCGTCTGCTGGGAGGCCAACCCGTACGGCGAGATGGGCAACGGTACCACCGACGGCAGCACGGCGCCCGTGCCCGTCGCGGGCGGCCTGGCGTTCACCAACGTCTCGGTGGGCGTGATCCAGGCCTGCGGCGTCGCCGTGGATGGCAGTGCCTGGTGCTGGGGGAATGATTCCTTCGGTCAGCTCGGCGTGCCCACCGGCACGCTTTCTGCACGGTGCGGACTGCAACAGTTGGTGTGCAGCCAGGTTCCGGTGCGCGTGGTGGGATGGCGGAGGTTCGTGAGCGTGAGCACGGGCATCGGAAATCATGCCTGTGGCGTAACCAGGGAGTCGAACGTCTACTGCTGGGGGCTGGGAGTCTCGGGCCAGCTCGGGTTCGGCGGGCGGGTCACCGCCACCGCGCAGCCATTGCGCGTGGCTATCCGCTTGCAGTAACAACGTTTAGGGGGTTGTGATACGTGTCACAGTGTTTCCGTATTGCGTTCTGTAATTCTCATGTGCAGGTTGGTGCGTCAACTGTGACACGGAAGGCCCTGGGTGAAACGGCGGCGGGTTCCGACGACGGTCCCGCGCACGGAGAGCGGTAGCCCTATGCATTGGCTTCAAGCAGCAGTGGTACGCGCCGGATTGCCGGGAGCGGCGTCGCTCTCCATTCCCGGCGACGTGGAAATTCCCGAAGCGTGGGAGATCGCGTCCCGCACGCTGGGAATGTCCGGCAGCGAACTCGCCGAGCGCATTGCGCCGCAGTTCGGGCTGCGTCCCGCCAACTTCGAGCAGGCGGAATCGCGCGCGCTCGCGGTGCTCCCCGAGCGCCTGGCGCGCAAGTATCACGTCTTTCCGCTGCGCGAGGACGACCGCCACGTGTACGTGGCCACCGCAGACCCGACCGACATCGAGGTCGAGCACGCCATCGGCTTCGCCTCCGGCCGCCGCCCGGTGTTCGAGCTGGCGGCGCCGGGCAGCATCGATGACCACCTCTTCTCGGGCTACTCGGCAGACAAGGTCGTCGAGAACCTGCTGAACACGGTGGACGCGCAGGTGGCGGACGCTGTGCGCGTGGTGGAGGACATGGAGCCCGAGGCCGTCGATCTCTCCGAGGTCGAGGCGGGGCCCGTCGTCAAGCTGACCAACCTGATCCTGCGCGACGCCGTGATGCACGGCGCGAGCGACATCCACATCGAGCCCGGGCCCAAGGGCGGCACGGTGCGCTTCCGCGTGGATGGCGTCATGCGGCAGCACATGCACCTGCCCATGGCCGCGCTCAACCGCGTGGTGTCGCGCATCAAGGTGCTGGGCCGGCTGGACATCGCCAACCGCATCGTGCCGCAGGACGGCCGGACCAAGGTCTCCATCGAGGGACGCAACTACGACCTGCGCGTCTCCACGGTGCCCACGCGCGACGCCGAGAAGGCGGTGATCCGCGTGCTGCGCCCGGAGAACGCCAAGCGGCTGGAAGAGGTCGGCATCACGCCGCGCGAGCTGGCCCGGCTGCGGCAGCTCCTGGCCTGCCGCGACGGCATCGTCATCGTCACCGGCCCCACGGGGTCCGGCAAGACGACGACGCTGTACTCCGCGATCAAGGAGATCGCGACCGGTCACGTGAACATCATGACGGTCGAGGATCCGATCGAGTACGAGCTGCCGGGCATCACGCAGATCCAGGTGGAGCACAAGCGCGGCGTCACGTTCGCCAGCTCGCTGCGCGCCATCCTGCGCCAGGACCCGGACGTCATCTTCGTGGGCGAGATCCGCGACCTGGAGACGGCCGAGGTCGCGGCGCAGGCGGCCATGACGGGCCACCTCGTGCTCGCCACGCTGCACACCAACGACGCGATGAGCGCGGTGACGCGCCTCGCGGACCTGGGGCTCGACCGCCAGACCATCGCCACCTGCCTGCGCGGGTGCCTGGCGCAGCGCCTCATCCGTCGCGTCTGCCCCGAGTGCGCGCAGCCGCTCATCGGCTCGCTCACGGAAGAGGAAGAGAAGCTCTCGGCCCAGTTCGGCGTGCTGCCGCTGTCGCGCGCGACGGGCTGCAAGCGCTGCGGCAACACGGGCTACCGCGGGCGCCTGCCGCTGGTCGAGGTGGCGATTGTCACGCCGTCGCTCGCCG
>DASZRI010000455.1:0-1810 GCA_035549215.1 Gemmatimonadaceae bacterium
CTGCGCGGCCCACGCGCGCGCGAGATAGGCCGCCGCGAGCGACGCGCCCTGGCCGCCGTCGTTCCACCCGCGGAACGCCGCGATCAACACCGGCCGCTCCAGCTGCGGCGTGTCCTCGACGATCAGCTCGCTCATCAGGCCACTCTAGTCGCCGGGGGCCTCCAGAGCCGGTACACGAACGCCACCACCGCGGCCCAGACGGTCGCCGCGGTCGTCACGTGCATGAGCACGAGCCACCACGGGAGCTGCGTGCGGTACTGGACCTCGCCGATCGTCATCTGCACGGCGAGCAGGCCGAGCACGACCAGCGCCGCGCGCACGTGTCGGCTGTGCGTGCGCACGAGCCAGATCAGCAGCAGCGCGAACGAGATCCCGAACACGGCGGTCGCGCGCACGTGCCAGTACACCGCGGGCTGGAACGACCACAGCCGGCGCACCACAGTGCTGCCCGGGTGCGGCCCGGCGGCGGTCGCGACCGTGCCGCTGACGATCGGCACGCAGAAGGAGAGCGCGACGACGAACGCCGCCGCCTTGACCCACTCAGGGAGGTCGGAGAGCGCACGCGGCGCCGCCTCGACCGCGAGCACGACGCCGAGCGCGAGCACGACCAGCGAGAGCACGAAGTGCGACAGCACGAGCCACGGGTTGAGGTGGTAGTAGACGGTGATCGCGCCGAGCGGCGCCTGCAGGAGCGTCCCGACGAAGATCACCCCCGCGAGCCGGCGCAGCGGCTTCGACACCGGCGCGAAGCGCGTCGCGAGCCACGTCGCGAGCGTCACGCAGATCGTGATGAACGCGACCACGCGGTTGCCGAACTCGACGTACGAATGGAAGCCGGCCTCGGGGAACGGGTCGTTCGGCGTGCAGCCCGGCCAGTGGTGGCAGCCGAGCCCGGAGCCGGTGAGCCGCACCGTCGCGCCCGTCGCCATGATCACGACGAGCATCACCGCGTTGGCGATCGCGATCCGGCGGAAGGTTCCCGCCGACAGCGCCAGCTCGCGGACGCGTCCGAGCGTGTGCGCGCCCGTCTCCATCGGTGTCAGCGTAGCCCGGGTGGCCGCTCGCCGGGCTGCCAGTGCCCGTGCGGCGCGTACGCCTCCGCGCCGGAGGCTGTCTCGACCTCGGCAGCGGCGCCGTGCCGGACGGCCGCGGGGTCGCGCGGATAGAAGAGGCCGGGGTAGCCGAGCCGAATGCCGACCGCGAGCACGACGCACGGCTCGTCGCTCGTGCCGACGAACACATGCTCCGTGCCGGGCGGCGAGTGGAAGAAGTCCCACTGCTTCAGTGGGCGCTCCTCGCCCTCGACGATCAGCAGGCACTCGCCGCGCAGGACGAGGAAGTCCTCCTGCTGCCCCTCGCGGTGGTAGAGGCCCTTCGGCTTGCCCCGCTCGAGAATCGACAGGTTGATGCCGAGCTGCGGGAAGCGCACCGGCTCGAGGTCGTCGCGCTGCCGCACGACCGGGCCGTTCGCCTCGAACGGGCACTGCCACCCGAAGTCGGGATGGTGGATCCACTGCGCGTCGAGCGCGTTGACGACGAACCAGCCCTCGGTCACCGGCGCAACGCCGTGGGTGATGCGCTCGAGCCGGGCCTCGTCCATTGCGCGATCCTGACATGTCTCGCCGGGGCGACACGGCGCCAGGCAGGCGCCTGGCGCGCGGGTGGCACCCGGGTGGCATCCGCCTGGCGTGCGGGTGGCATCCGCCTGGCGTGCGGGTGGCATCCGCCTGGCGCGCGGGTGGCACCCGGGTGGCATCCGCCTGGCGTGCGGGTGGCACGCGCCTGGCACCCCCCTGGCGCGGTGCGCCCT
>DASZRI010000456.1:0-3026 GCA_035549215.1 Gemmatimonadaceae bacterium
GGCCGCGGGGGGCGCGCCGGTGCGCCGGCCGTCAGTCCAGCAGCGGAGGCGGTGCGCCACGCCGTGGTCTATGTGCGCGACAGCGCCAGCAACGCATTTCACATCCGCGTCGTCACGCTGGGCACTGGCAACTATGAAGTCACCCAGGTGCTCGGCGGGCTGAAGCCGGGCGAGCGCGTCGCGCTCCTGAGCGACGTCCGCATGGCGGCCAGTCGCGACACGACGCTGCAGCGCCTGCAGGGACGTTCCGGGATCACTGGCATTACGGGTGGCGGGGGCGGCGGTGGTGGTGGCGGCGGGGGCGGCCGCCGAGGCGGAGGCAACTGACGATGCTGCTCGGCGAGACCGTCCTGGTTGCCCTCGAGTCGTTGCGCCTGAACCTCGTGCGGTCGCTGCTCACGATGCTCGGCATCGTCATCGGCGTCGCCGCCGTGATCGCCATGGTCGCGCTGGGCAGCGGCGCGCAGGACGCCGTGAGCTCGCGCATCGCGGCGCTCGGGACCACGCTCCTGATGGTGATTCCGGGGCAGGTCCAGACGGGAGGCGTCGTGTCGGCCACGGATCGCGCCCCGCTCTACGTCGAGGACGCCGACGCGCTGCGGACCCAGTCCAGGTACATCGCTGCGGTGGAGCCCGAGATGGCCCGCCAGCTGCAGGTGCAGTTCCACGCGAACAACACCAGCACGCAGGTGATAGGCACCACGAACAACTACCTGGACGTGCGCAAGTACTCGATCGGCTCGGGGCGGATGTTCAGTGAGGAAGACAACCTGGGGCGCCGCCGCGCCGCGGTGCTGGGCGCCACCGTGGTCGCGAACCTGAAGACCACGCCCATGGCCGTGCTGGATTCGGTGATTCGCATCAACGGCATCCCGTTCACGGTCGTCGGCATCATGGCCCCCAAGGGCGGCGCCACCGGATTCGCCGATCCCGATGACCAGATCCTGATCCCGCTCAATACCGCACGCTTCCGGGTCATGGACACGCGGTACATCCGGACGATCGGCGTGCTCGCCCCGTCCGAGGCCATGATCCCGCGCGTGATGGGAGAGATCGAGCGGATCATGCGCCGCGCGCACCACATCCTGCCCGGCCGCAGCGACGACTTCCAGATCCGCAACATGGCCGACTTCCTCAGCGCGTTCGCGGCCACGACGCAGTCGTTCACGCTGCTGCTGTCGGGCATCGCGGCCGTGAGCCTGCTCGTGGGCGGCATCGGCATCATGAACATCATGCTCGTGTCCGTCACCGAGCGCACCCACGAGATCGGCATCCGCAAGGCCGTGGGCGCCACGCGGCGCGCCATCCTGCTCCAGTTCCTGGTCGAGGCCGTGGTCATGTCGCTCGTCGGCGGGATGCTTGGCGCGCTGTTCGGCGTCGCGAGCGCCGAGTTGCTCCGCGTGACGGTGCACTGGAACACGAGCGTGACGCCGGGCGCCATCCTGCTGTCGTTCGCCTTTGCCGCGGCGGTCGGCGTCGGCTTCGGCGTGTGGCCGGCGCGGCGGGCTGCGCGGCTCGATCCGGTGGACGCCCTTCGCTACGAATGAACCGACGGAGGAAGGCTGGATCCGCGGGCAGGAAGCCGCCGATGCGCGGCTGACGTCGGTCCAACGCGCCCGGCGCTCAGGCTTCCACGGCGGGTGCGCGCGCGTCACCGAGCACGCTGCGGACCCTGATTGCCAACGCGATCGGCGAGTACGGCTTCTGCAGGAAGGAGATCCGCTGGCTGTCCAGCCCATGCTGGACCAGCCGGTCGTCGGTGTACCCCGAGACCAGCAGCACCTTGCACTCGGGATGTGCCTCGACGACGCTCTCCGCAAGCTGCCGCCCGCTCGTGCCTGGCAGGATCACGTCGGAGAGCAGCAGGTGCACGGGCCCGCGATGGCTCCGGCATGCGCGCTCCGCTTCCTCTCCGTCCTCCGCCGCCAGGACTGTGTATCCGCAGCTCTCGAGAATGCGCTGGGTGATCTGGCGCACCGCGGCGTCGTCCTCCACGAGCAGGATCGTCTCGGTTCCGCGCGGCAACGCCGTCGTGTCCACGTGCCCGTCAGCAACGCCCGGGGCCTCCGAGGCGACCGGCAGGTAGATCGTGAACGTGCTGCCCTTGCCCACTTCGCTCTCCACGGCCAGGTAGCCATGCGACTGCTCCACGATCCCGAGCACGGTCGGCAGGCCGAGCCCCGTCCCCTTGCCCGTCGGCTTCGTGGTGAAGAACGGCTCGAAGATGCGGGCGCGCGTCGCCGCGTCCATGCCAACACCGGTGTCCTGCACCGAGAGCGCTACCGCCGGGCCGGGCGTCGCGCCAGGACGCGCGCGAACCAGCGCGTCGTCCAGCATCACGTTGGCCGTGGCTATGGTCAGCCGTCCGCCACGCGGCATCGCGTCGCGCGCATTCACCGCCAGGTTCAGGATCACCTGCGAGAGCTGCCCCGGATCCACCTTCACCTCGGGGTTCGGCGCCTCGAGGCGGGTGACCAGCTCGACGTCCTCGCCAATGACGCGGCGCAGCATCCGCTCCGTGTCGGTCACCGCGGTGTTGACGTTCACGATCTGCGGGTCGAGCACCTGGCGGCGGCTGAAGGCGAGCAGTTGTCGCGTCAGGCCGGCCGCCCGCTCGCCCGCGTGCCGGATCTCCCGCAGCGACTCCTGAAGCGGATCGTCATCGGCCAGCGATAGCGAAGCGAGATCGCTGTACCCATTGATGATCGTCAGCAGGTTATTGAAGTCGTGCGCCACACCGCCGGCCAGGAGCCCGATCGCCTCCATCTTCTGGGACTGCCGATACTGCTCCTCCATGCGCCGTCGCTCGGTGATGTCGGTCATGACGCCCACCAGGTGGGTGACACTGCCGCCATCGTCATGGACCGGGGTCACGGACAACTCCACCCACACGTCCGAGCCGTCCTTGCGCGCCAGGCAGAGCTCGACCGAGGTCGGACGGTTCAGGCGCGCGTCGCGCGACAGGCGGGCTACCTCCTCCATGTCGGTTCGCTCCCCGACGAGGAGGCGCACATTGTGCCCGAGAA
>DASZRI010000457.1:0-3012 GCA_035549215.1 Gemmatimonadaceae bacterium
GTGGCACAGCCGCAACCCTTTGCAAACGTGGAAATCACCCGTGACGTCCCTGGCGAAGCTGCTTGAAGCCGCGCTGTTTGCGAGCGCGCGTCCCATCCCGCTCGATGACCTGGCGGCCCTCGATCCCGAGGCGCCGCTGGCGGCGGTCGTGTCGGCGCTGGACGAGCTGCGCGAGCATTACGACGTGGATGGCCACGGCGTCGAGCTGGTCGAGCTGGGCGGCGGCTGGCAGATCCTGACGCGCGCCGAGTACACCGAGGCGATCGAGCGGGCACAGCTCGCGGCCCGCCCGCAGCGGCTGTCGGCGGCCGCGCTGGAGACGCTGGCGATCATCGCGTACCGCCAGCCGATCGGCCGCGCGGAGATCGAGGAGATCCGCGGCGTGAACGTGGGCGGCGTGCTGAAGTCGCTGCACGAGCGGGGGCTGGTGGACGTGGTGGGGCGCGCGGAGGGGCTGGGGCGGCCGCTGCTCTATGGCACGACGCCGCTGTTCCTGGAGCACTTCGCGCTGCGCCACCTGGACGAGCTGCCGCGCGCGGACGAGCTGGCCATCGCGCTGCGGGCGACGCCCGGGGCGGCGTAATGCCGACGCCGATGCGCATCCAGCGCGCGCTGGCGCGTTCGGGTGTCGCGTCGCGCCGCCGCGCCGAGGAGCTGATCGCGGCGGGCCGCGTGACCGTGAACGGCGTGGTCGCGCGCATTGGCCAGACCGTGGATCCGGAGCGGGATCGCATCCTGGTGGACGGGCGGGTGCTGTCGGCGCCGCCCCCGGCCACGTGGTTCGTGCTGCACAAGCCGCGCGGCGTGATGACGACGCGGACCGATCCGGGCGGGCGCCAGACGGTCTTTGATCTCGTGCCCGAGACGCCGGGACTCGTGTACGTCGGGCGGCTGGACTACCTGACCGAAGGCGTGCTGCTGCTCACGACGGACGGTGCGGCGGCGCACGCGCTCACGCACCCGAGCGGCGAAGTGGAGCGCACGTACGTCGCCATCGTCCGCGGGAACGCCGCGGAGGCCGCCCGCGTGGCGCGCGCCGGGCTCGAGCTGGAGGACGGCTGGGTCCAGCCCCACGACGTGGATGCGCGCCCGCTGGGCAAGGGGCGCTGGGAGTTCGAGCTCACGATCGCGGAAGGGCGCACGCGGGAGGTGCGCCGGATCTGCGCGGCGCTGGGGCTGGACGTCGAGCGGCTGGTGCGCACGCGGTTCGGGCCGGTCCGGCTCGGCACCCTGCCCGTTGGCACCGCGCGTCCGCTCACCACGCGCGAGCGGGACCTGCTCGCGGCGCTGGCCCGCGGTCCCGGCGGCTGACGTTCGGCGAACCGCCCCCGGGGCGGCGGTGTACATCCTGCAATCGCGCAGTGCGACTCCCTCATCCTCTCGGAGCGGACGTGGCAAGTCAGCAGACCTCGGTGGCGGATTCCCGCCTCGTGCACGATGTGACCGCCCAGGTGGCGCGGCGGGTGGTGGGCCAGGACTACATGGTCGAGCGGCTGCTGATCAGCCTGCTCACCGGCGGGCACGTGCTGCTCGAGGGCGTGCCGGGCCTGGCCAAGACGCTCACCGTGCGCACGCTGGCCGAGACGATCTCGACGAGCTTCCAGCGCATCCAGTTCACGCCGGACCTGCTGCCTGCGGACGTGCTCGGTACGCAGGTGTACGAGCAGGGCTCGGGGCAGTTCGTGGTGAAGAAGGGGCCGATCTTCGCCAACATCATCCTGGCCGACGAGATCAACCGTGCGCCGGCCAAGGTGCAGGCGGCGCTGCTCGAGGCGATGCAGGAGAAGCAGGTGACGCTGGGGGGCACGACGTACCCGCTCGACGAGCCCTTCCTGGTGCTGGCGACGCAGAACCCGATCGAGCAGGAAGGGACGTACCCGCTGCCCGAGGCGCAGGTCGACCGCTTCATGCTCAAGCTCCACGTCGGGTATCCGTCGCGCGACGAGGAGAAGGAGATCATGCGCCGCATGTCCGGCGGCGCGCCGATCGCGGTGGAGGCGGTGACGACGCCGCAGGCGATCCTCGAGGCGCGCCGGCGGATCGCCGAGCTCTACATGGACGAGCGGATCGTGGACTACATCGTGGACCTCGTGCACGCGACGCGCGAGCCGGCGGCCGCCGGGCTGCACGACCTGGTGCCGCTGATCGAGTTCGGTGCCAGCCCCCGCGCCACGATCTCGCTGGCGCAGGCGTCGCGGGCCCACGCCTTCCTGCGGGGACGCGCGTTCGTCACGCCGGACGACGTGAAGGCGATCGCGCCGGACGTGCTGCGGCATCGCGTGCTCACCACCTATGAGGCCGAGGCGGAGGAGATCACGAGCGACGAGATCGTCCGCCGCATCCTGGCGAACGTCGAGAGCCCGTGAGCCCGGCCGCCACGTCGCGCGCGCCCCTGGTCTCGCCGGACGTGCTGCGGCAGGTCCGGCTGATCGAGCTGCGCACGCGCGGGCTCGTGAACTCGGTGTTCGCGGGCGAGTACCGCTCCGTGTTCAAGGGGCAGGGCATGGAGTTCTCGGAGGTGCGCGAGTACCAGGCGGGGGACGAGGTGCGGACCATCGACTGGAACGTGACGGCGCGCATGCGGCGCCCGTACGTGAAGCGCTACATCGAGGAGCGCGAGCTGACGGTGGTGCTGGCCGTGGACCTCTCGGGCTCGGAGCGCTTCGGGACGCGCCGGCGCTTCAAGAGCGAGCTGGCCACGGAGCTCGCGGCCGTGCTCGCGATGTCGGCGGTGCGGAACAACGACCGCGTGGGGACGCTGCTCTTCACCGACCGCGTGGAGCACGTCGTCCCGCCGCGCAAGGGACGCCGCCACGCGCTGCGCGTGCTGCGCGACCTGCTGGTGTTCGAGCCGGCGGGCACGGGCACGGACCTGGCCGGGGCGCTGGACTACCTGAACAGGATGCTGGCGCACACCGCGATCATCTTCGTCGTCTCGGACTTCCAGGGCACGGACATCGAGCGGCCGCTCAAGCTGCTGGCGCAGCGGCACGACGTCGTCGCGGTGACGGT
>DASZRI010000458.1:0-5316 GCA_035549215.1 Gemmatimonadaceae bacterium
CGTTGAGCGCCAGGAACACCGTGCGATCGTCGGGATCGGTGAGCCCGGCGATCAGCGTCGCGTCGCGCGCCACCGGGTCGCGCAGCATCAGCCGCACCGCCTCGCGCCGCACCAGTGCCTCCGGGTGCATCAGGTACGGCGCTGCCTCGAACCCCGGCGGCAGCGAGGACAGCCGCCCCAGCAGCGCCAGGAAGTCGCGCTGCAGCGCCGGCCGCGACGACGGCAGGCGACGCAGCACTTCCGGCCCCACGTCGTCGCCGATCCACGCCAGCAGCTCGATCAGCCCCTCGCGCAGCTTCGTGTCGTCGGAGAACTCCACGCCGTCCAGCAGCGGCACGATGGCCGAGCGTCGCTTGCGGTGCACCAGCCGCTCCACGAGCACCATGTCCACGCGCGGCTCGCCCAGTGCGGCGCGCAGCGGATCGCCGGCGTCCACCTCCGCCCACACGCGGTCCCCCACCCCGACGTTCGGCGCGTCGTCGATCAGGTCGAGCAGCTTCGCCACGCGCCCCTGCTGCAGCATCGTGCGCACCGCGTGCTCCACGCGCGGCCCGTATACCCCCACCTCGAGCCCCATCTGCACGATGCGCTCCGGCTCGCACTCCGTGGGAATCGCCGAGTGCGGGCGCGACGGCGCCGAGCGCGCCATCGCCTCGAGCACCGCGCTGTACGCCCCCGGGTTCGGGTCGTCCAGGCTCCACTCGGCCATGAGGCGCAGCACCTGGTCACGCACCGACGTGTCCGCCATCGCGCGGCGCGTCGTGTCGCCGTAGTCCGCATGCTTGGCGAGCTTGGTGAAGAGCCGCATGAGCGACGTCGAGATCGTCTGCTGCTCCGCCTCGGCGGCCGCCTTGATCAGCTCGACCACCGCGTCCACCGTCATCCCCTGCGACGCGTCGAGCACGAAGCGGCGGCGCTGCTCCGCGTCGCCGCCCATCTCGAGCAGGCGCTCGAGCGTATCGGGATGCAGCGACTCCACCATGCGCGAGATGCGCTTCTGCAGCGCGATCGTCTCCGCGCCCTTGGACGCCTTGAGCTCGTCGGCGATCTGCAGCAGGTAGCCCACGATCACCTGGTCGTACGCCGTCTCGCGCTGGTGCTGGTCGATTGCCTGCGCCACGACCGAGGGCTCCAGCGACGTGTCGTCCGTTGCGTCTGCCGTCGCATCCGCCGCCAGCGCCGCGCGCGCCAGGCCCACCCAGAGCTGCGCCGCGCGCCCCGCGCGCATCTGCCCCTCGGGCGCCGACTCGGTCGCGTTCGGGTCCTCCTCCAGCAGCTCCAGCTTCTCGTACGTGAGCGGGAAGATCCGCACGTGGTCCCACTTGCGGGACACCTCGTCCGCGTCGAGGCCGAGCGGCCGGTCCATGCGCCCCGCGTCCACGGCCAGCGTCGCCAGCGCATCGCCCAGCTCGTCGCGCGTGATGCCCGACGCGAACTTCACCGCGCCCAGGTGATGGCGGTGCAGGCGGCTCGCCAGCTCCTGCAGCAGCGGGTGCGACGGATCCGTGGCGACACCCTCGATGATGAGCTGCCGGCGCGCGACGCCGATGGAGAGCGTGTGCCGCTCGAGCATCAGCGACGTGAGCTTGCGCGTCACCCCGTCCTCGGCCGACGCGAGCAGCGGGTGACCGGGCGGGTAGATCGCGTGCTTGTGCAGCGCGATCGAGAGCTCGATGAGGAAGTCCGAGAGATCGCGCGAGAGGGTCGGCGCGGCTCCGGGAACAACCCCACCTCCGCTGGGAGGCGTGGGCGCAGTCATGCGGCGCCGCCCATCGTCTGGCGGCCCTGCGGTGGGGAATGGCGGGGCATGGGCTCTCTGAGACGATTATGACGGCTCACGGGGCCGGCGGCAACCCAGGACCCCAGCTTTACTCTGGATTCTCTTGATCTGGCGACTCATGCCTGCTGAGTGCCGTTCGCTGTTCCCCCGGCCCCGGAACAACACCAAGAAGGCCTGAGTCCGGGGATCAAGAGAGTAACAGAATGGAGCCCCGCTCCACGCAGGATTCTCTTGATCTGGCGACTCATGCCTGCTGAGTGCCGTTCGCTGTTTGCCGTCCCCCCTCCCCTCCCCCATTATCCCCTATCGTCCCTCAACCGGAGCTCTCATGCCCACCCCGCCATCCGACCTCGAAGACCGCGTCAAGAAGCTCCAGCGCGCCGTCTACTACCTCATCTGGCGCCGCACCGGCTTCGGCGAGCAGTGCCTGCACTGTGGGCACTCCTACCCGGGACACGAAAGCATGTGCAAGGCCGCAGAGATCGAGGAGATGGTGCGGTAGCCCGACGCTGATGACTGACCACTGAGACTCTTTCGTCACTGTAACCAGCAGTCCGACCGCATGGCGCCCACCCAGGTCCGCGGTCGAACCACCGGGTCCCAGTACCCGGCTTATCAGTCCTCAGTCCCCAGCCTTCACCCGTTAACTTTCCCCCGTCCCTTCCACCCCTGTCATGTCCGCTCTCGACCAGCTCTGCATCAACACCATCCGCACCCTCTCCATGGACGCCGTCCAGGCCGCCGACTCCGGCCACCCCGGCACCCCCATGGCCCTGGCGCCCCTCGGCTACAAGCTCTTCGCCGAGCACCTGCGCCATGACCCCGCGGACCCGCAGTGGCCCGGTCGCGATCGCTTCGTCCTGTCCTGCGGCCATGCGTCCATGCTGCTCTACAGTTGCCTGTACCTGAGCGGCTACGACCTGGCGCTGGACGACATCAAGCAGTTCCGCCAGTGGGGATCCCGCACCCCGGGCCACCCCGAGCACGGCCATACCCCCGGCGTCGAGACCACCACCGGCCCCCTCGGCCAGGGCATCGCCAACGCCATCGGCATGGCCGTCGCCCAGGCCCACCTGGCCGCCACGTTCAACAAGCCGGGACACGAGGTCATGGACCACTACACGTGGTTCATCTGCAGCGACGGCGACCTCATGGAAGGCATCTCGCACGAAGCCGCGTCCTTTGCCGGACACTTCGGCCTCGGCCGCCTCATCGGTTTTTACGACGACAACCACATCACCATCGACGGCCGCACCGAGCTCACCTTCACCGACGACACGGCGAAGCGCTTCGAGGCCTACGGCTGGCAGGTCCTGCACATCAGCGACATCAACGACCTGGCCCAGATCGACGCCGCCATCGCGCAGGCCAAGGCCGACACCGCACGCCCGACGCTGGTCATCACGCACAGCATCATCGGCTACGGCAGCCCCAACCGCGCCAACAGCTCCAAGGCCCACGGCGAAGCCCTGGGCGTGGAGGAAGTGAAGCTCACCAAGCAAAACCTCGGCTGGCCCACGCTCGACACGTTCTTCGTGCCGCCGGAGGCCCTCGCGCACTTCCGCCAGGCGCGCACGCGCGGCGCCAAGGCCCACACCGAATGGGACGCGCGCTTCGAGGCGTACGCCAAGGCCTTCCCCGCGGAGGCGGCCGAGCTCAAGCGTCGCTTCGCGCGACAGCTTCCCGCCGGGTGGGACGCCAAGGTCCCGGCGTTCACCAAGGACAACGGCGCCGTCGCCAGCCGCGCCGCGTCCAACGTCGTCCTCAACGCCCTCGCGCCCGTCGTCCCCGAGCTCGTCGGCGGGTCCGCGGACCTCACCCCGTCCAACGGCACCGCGATCAAGAGCGAGCAGAACTTCACCAGCGAGAACCCCGCCGGACGCTACATCCACTCCGGCATCCGCGAGCACGCCATGGCGTCCATCATGAACGGCATGGCGCTGCACGGCGGCGTCATCCCGTTCGGCGGGACGTTCCTGATCTTCTCCGACTACATGCGCCCCGCCGTGCGGCTCGCGGCGCTGATGAAGCAGCACGTCCTCTACATCTTCACCCACGACAGCATCGGGCTTGGCGAGGACGGCCCCACGCACCAGCCCATCGAGCAGCTTTCGTCGCTGCGCGCCATCCCCGGGCTCACCGTGCTGCGTCCCGCGGACGCGAACGAAGTCGCCGAGTCGTGGAAGGTGGCCCTGGCGCACACCCACGGCCCCGTCGCCCTCGTGTTCTCGCGGCAGAAGCTGCCCTTCATCGACCGCACCCAGTACGCCCCCGCGTCCGGCGTGCAGCGCGGCGCGTACGTGCTGGCCGACGCGAAGAACGGCACGCCCGCCGTGGTGCTCATGTCCAGCGGGTCCGAGGTGTCGCTCATCATGCAGGCCCGCGAGACCCTGGAATCCCAGGGCATCGCGACGCGCATCGTCAGCATGCCCAGCCACGAGCTGTTCGCGCAGCAGGACGCCGGGTATCGCGACAGCGTGCTGCCGCGCGGCGTGCCGCGCGTGGCCATCGAGGCCGCGCAGCCGATGAGCTGGTACAAGTGGGTGGGCGACACCGGCGCCGTGATCGGCATCGAGCACTTCGGCGCGTCGGCGCCGTACGAGAGGATTTACAGGGAGTTCGGGATCACGGCCGAGGCGGTGGTGGAGAAGGCGAAGGGACTGGTGTAAGCCACGCCAGCTGAACCGTCATAACAACACCAAAAAGGCCTGAGCCCGCAGATCAAGAGAGTAAGAGAATGGAGCCCACTCCACTCTCGATCCTCCTGATCTGAGCACTCACGCCTGCTGAGTGTCGTTCGCCGTTCGCCTTTCGCTCCACCCCGCGCGCCTTCGGTACCGCACGCCCCTCCCCATCCTGCTTACGTGCGCAGTCCTACCTCGCGCCATGCAGGACTTCCGCCGCCTCTTCGTCTGGCAAAAGGCCACCCGTCTCACCGCCGAGATCTATCGCACGGTGAACCGGGCTCCCGCGCGCCGCTTCCCTGGCCTCCGTTCGCAGCTCCTTCGCGCCACCGCGTCGATCGCGACGAACATTGCCGAGGGCTGCGGCCGGCGATCCCACCGGGAATTCATCCACTTCGGCGAGATCGCCATCGCCTCCGCATCCGAGGCCGAACACCACCTCGCGCTCGCCCGCGAACTCGGCTTCATCTCCGCCGCCGATCACGACCGCCACGTCCGCGCGCTGATCGAAGTCCGCCGAATGCTCTTCGGCCTGCTCAAGACCCTTCGCGCCAGGAAGCCGGAAAGCTGAGCAGGCACGGAGCCAACTCCATTCTGGACCCTCTTGATCTTGCTACTCATGCCTGCTGAGTGTCGTTCGCCGTTCCCCGCTGAACCCCGGCACAACACCCAAAAGGCCTGAGTCCGGAGATCAAGAGAGTAAGAGCATGGAGCTCACTCCATTCTGGACCCCCTTGATCTTGCTACTCATGCCTGCTGAGTGCCGTTCGCCGTTCCCCGCTGAACCCCGGCACAAGGCCCAAAAGGCCTGAGTCCGGAGATCAAGAGAGTAAGAGCATGGAGCTCACTCCA
>DASZRI010000459.1:0-10838 GCA_035549215.1 Gemmatimonadaceae bacterium
CCGCGATCACCGCCATCGCGGGCACCGCCGTCACGTCGCTCCGCTCCGCCACCGCTTCGGCCGACGCGCCGGTCGCGACGTCGATCGTCCCGAGCGGCTGCATGAGCGTGCTGATCGGCTTCATCGCCACGCGCACGACGAGGGGCTCGCCGGATGTCATCCCGCCCTCGAGCCCGCCGGCGCGGTTCGTCTTGCGTCGCACGTTGCCCGCGCGCGTGCGCCCCGGGGCGAGCTCGATCTCGTCGTGGACCTCGGCGCCCGTCACGCGCGCGGCCTGGAATCCCATGCCGATCTCTACACCCTTCACGGCCGGAATGCTCATCATCGCCGCGCCGATGCGGCCGTCGAGCTTGCGGTCCCATGAGACGTGGGAGCCGAGCCCGACGGGCAGGCCGTCGGCGACCACTTCGCAGATGCCGCCGAGGGTGTTCCCCGCGCGCTTCACTTCGTCGATGCGCGCGATCATGGCCGCCTCGGCGGCCGGGTCGAGCGTCCGCAGCGGGGACGCATCGGCGGCGGCGTTGATGTCCTCGGGCATCGGGTCGGGGCGCACGGCGTCAATGCCGCCCAGGTGCACCAGGTGGCTGCCAATGCGCACGCCGAACTGCGCGAGCAGCGTGCGGCAGACGGCGGACGCGGCGACGCGCGCCGTCGTCTCGCGCGCTGACGCGCGCTCGAGGATGTCGCGCGCGTCGTCGCGATCGTACTTGAGCAGCCCGGTCAGGTCCGCATGCCCGGGACGCGGGCGCGTGACGGCGCGCTTGCGCAGTGCGTCGGGCGCCTCGTCCACGCGCGGCGCGGGGTCCATGATCTCCTGCCAGTTCTGCCAGTCGCGGTTGCGCACCAGCATCGCGATGGGCGCGCCGATGGTCTCGCCGGCGCGTACGCCGGCCAGGAACTCGACGGCATCCTTCTCGATCTGCATGCGGCGGCCGCGCCCGTAGCCCATCTGGCGGCGCGCGAGCTGCGCGTTGACGTCGTCGGCCAGCAGCGGAAGCCCGGCGGGCACGCCTTCGAGGATCGTGACGAGCGCCTGTCCGTGCGACTCGCCGGCTGTCGTGAAGCGGATCATGGGGTTCCCTAAACGCGGTGAGCCCGACGCAGGGCCGGGCTCACCAAGTCTATCATCCTGTCGCGCGTCCGGGCACTAGGGCGCCGACTTGATATCGGAGGCGCGCAGGTCGACGACCACGAGGCCCTGCGGCGTCATGCCGAACAGCTTCATCACGACATCCGGCGGGTCACCCGGCAGCGGGCGCGAGGCGCGGATCGGGCCGTAGAGCCCGTACTTCACTTGCAGCGTGCCACGGTTGGTGTAGTACGCCGCGTCCACGATCTCGATCGTGCCGGTGGACGACCCGACGAAGGCGACGCGATCGTTGGCCGGCGTCGCATTGCCGTTGGCACCGGGGCCGAACGCCACGCCCGTGCCGTTGCCTTGCGAGTCATACGTGCCCTGGAGGCGCAGGTGGAACGGCTGCTGCACCGCGGCGATGTACGCGTCGCCCAGGCCGCGCGCGGCCACGAGCTGGCCCGTGCTGTCCACGGCGATGCCGTTCACCTTGTCAGATGCGTTCTCGATCAGGTCGGCCACCGGGATCGATCCCGAGGCCGCATACTGCGACGGACCGAGGTCGTTGGCCATGATGACGCGACCCGTGCCGTTGCCGGTCGCACCCTCACCGAAGCCCACCCAGCGGCGGTCACCGCTGATGGCTGCGAACGTGGTGTCCTTGAGCGCCAGTGAATTCACGTCCAGGCCCTGCGCCACGCGGACGTCGCTCAGGATGTTCGGGTCGGAGCGCAGCTTCGCCACCACGCCCGCCACCGTCGTGTCCGCCACGCAGGCTGCGGCGTTGGACGTGCCCGGCTTGTGGTCGCACATGAAGATGGAGTCGGACGCCGACGAGCCGTCCGCCGCCTTGAGCACGCTCAGGTCGTCGATGTTGAAGATGACGAACTGGTTCTGGTCCGCGGCGCGCGTCCCGTACTCGAAGATCTGCCGCGGATCCGGCACCGCCTGCGTCGGGTCGAGCATCCGGATGGTGCCCGTCGGCGCCGAGACGGTGGGACGCGTGGAGTAGTAGATGTTCCCGCTCGCGCCCTGGACGACGTACTGCGGGCGATCGGAGTAGCTGTAGGGGCCTTCGAAAGCCTCGCGCGACACGCCGGTCTTCGGGTCCGTGGTCTCGTGCACCACGTACACGAAGGTGTTGCGGGTCAGGATGCGGTGCGCCAGGTCCTCGGCGTCGCCGCTCGGGTCCGGCGAGCCGATGTACACGCGGCTGATGTTCGTGCCGCCGGAGTTGGCGACGAGCAGCGTGTCCGGGCTGATGCTGACGTTCAGGCCCCAGGGCAGCGCGCCCACGGCGATGCCCTTGGACGAGAACTGCTTCTTCCCGTTCTGCCAGACTTCCAGGAGGTTGTTGCTGGTATTGGACAGGAAGATGTTGCCGCGCAGCGGGTCCACCGCAATGTCGGCCACGGTGCCCGGCCGGGGCAGCACGAACGTGTGCCCGTACACCACGAGCGTCGAGTCGGTGTGCGCCTGCGACGCCACGCCCTGCGGGATGGCCGTGCCGGTGGGGATGGAATACCCGACGCGGCCCGACTGGTCCTTGGCGAACGAATAGATGAAGACCTTGGTGCCCTGCGTGGACGGCGCCAGGTTCAGCGACAGGCTGCCGCGCGCGTTGGACGTGTACGGCGTCTGCAGCGCGAGGCTGTCGGTGCGCAGGATGTTACCCACGCTGTCCACCGCGACGAAGCCGAGCATCTGGATGCCGTCGCCGCTGGCCGAGATCGCGACGCTGTCGGTCGTCTCGGAGCGCGGCTGCACCGTCTGGAAGACCTTCGGCTCGAGGTTGCTGCCGCTGCGGACGATCGCCACGACCGGGGCTGCGCCGCCGGGCTGTCCATTCACGTCCACCGCGGACGACGTCACCGTGATCTTGCCGCGCACGGGCGCATCGAGCGGGATGCGAACGATGGACGTGAGCGTCACGTCGCGGCTGTTGGGCGGATACGTGGCCGTGACCGAGGTGTCGAGCTTGGTCGGCCAGTTGGTCTCGCCCTGCACGCGGAAGCTGAGCTTGGCGACGCCGGAGCCATGCGTGGCGTGCAGCGTCACCGTCATGCCGAAGCCGGCCGGGACGCTGTCACCCGGCGCCGGCGCGACGACATTGACTTTGGGGCCGGCGACGATGTTCACGCGCCGGAGCACCGAGTCCACGTTGCCCGCGGAATCCTTCACGAGCGCCAGGATCACCAGGCTGTCGAGCGAGGTGTCCACCGGCTGCGCCGGCTGCAGGTAGCGACGGATGACCGTGTCACGCAGGCCGGAACGGAAGAGCAGGCCGCTCCCCGGCGCGTCGATCTCGGAATACCGGATCGTGCGCTGGAAGGTGCCCAGGTTGACGTCACCCGTCTCCTTGAAGCCCGTGATCGCCACGCCCGCGAGCGCACGATCATCATGCAGCCGCATGGTGACCAGGATGGAGTCGCCGACGTTCACGAGCGCGCCGGTGGCCGGCGTGTCGATGGACACGGTCGGCGCGACGTTGTCCTTGCCGCCGCCCGTATTGTGCGACCCGCCGGTGCCCGTGGTGGGTGCCGTGGGCGACGCCGCGTCGCAGCTCAGGATCACGGCGATGCCCGCACCCAGCGCGAGCAGGCGAAAGATGGCTGGTTTCATCGCGTCACTCCCGCGCCAGTCACGGCGTGTTCCCGTCACCGCTCATCGGCTGCCCATCATCGATGATGTGCGGCGTGATGAGGATGAGCAGGTCGCGCTTGGTCTCCTGGCGCGACGTGTAGCCGAACAGGCGGCCGAGGATCGGCAGGTCCACCAGGATCGGGATGCCGCTCTTGGACACCGTCACCGTGGTCTGCGTGAGCCCGCCCATCACCGCCGTCTCGCCGTCAGCGACGAGCATCTCGTTGTCCACCGTCTGCGTGGGGAACACCGCGCCGACGTCGGACGTCTGGAACTGCACGTCCGAGTTTTCGGCGTGCACCTTCATCTGGATCTGGCGGTTGTTCGTGATCTGCGGCGTCACGTTCAGGATGATGCCCGTCTGGCGGAACTGCACCGTGGCGCGCGGGAAGCTGCTCGTCCCCTGCCCGCCCGTGCCGCCCGACGACGCGTCGATCACGCGGATGGGCACCTGCGTGCCCGCTGTCAGGTTCGCGACGCGGTTGTTGAGCGTCGTCACGCTGGGCTCGGCCTGCACGTCGAGCAGCGAGATGGTCTGCAGCGCCTCGATGAAGCTCGTGAGGCTGAAGCCGCCCATCGCCGCCGAGTACACCGCCTTCAGCGCAGCGCCAGGCACGCTCTGCGAGGCGTTGGCGATGGCGCTGATCGTGTTGCCGCCGAGCAGGATCCGGCCGGGGCCGGTCTCCGGCGTGCCCGTGGAGTCGAGGCGCGGCACCAGGTCATTGAAGTACTGGTTGGCGCTGCCGAGGTCGTACTTGAGGCCGAGCTGCTCGAGGGACGTGCGGTCCACGAGGATGATCTTGGCCTTGATGTTCACCTGCGGCTGCCGGAGGTCGAGGCCCTTTGCGTACTTCTCGAGGGCGTCCATGTTGCCCGGCACGTCCGTGATGCTGATGCTGTTGGTCGTCGAGTCGACCGTCACTGCGCCGCGCACCGGGCAGCTCAGGTCGGTGACCGTCGGCGAGCCGGCTTCAGCGGCGCCCGCAGCCGCCGCGCCGGCCGGTGCCGGCGCGGCAGCGGCCTGCGGCGTGTTGCGGCAGCTGCGCGACAGGCGCGCCTCGACCGCACCCTTGATGTTCACCGCCTTGGCGTAGTTCAGGCGGAAGGTGCGCGTGAGCAGCGGCTCGGCCGCCTGGCGGGCCGCGATGTGGTCCTGCGTGTCCACGATCAGGATGCCGCTCGGGTCCTCGACGGCGTCGAGCCCGTATGCATTCAGCACGACGTGCAGCGCGACGTCCCACGGCTGGTCATTGATGTTCGCCGTGACCTTGGCATCCACGCCCCTGGAGGGGATGATCGTGCGGCCGGAGAACGACGAGAACGCCGCCAGCACGTCGCGGATGTCCGCGTTCTCCCAGTTGATCGTGATCCGGGGCTGCTGCGCGCGCTGCTGGATGCGCGCCACGACCGGACGCACGGGCACCGTCTCGGGATCGCTGACCTTCACGGGCACGAGGGCCGGGGCCTGCTTCGCCGGCGCGGGCGCCGGCGTGACCTCGGGCGTCGCGGAAGCCTCGGCAGGCTTCGCGGTCGCGGGCGCCGGTGCATCGACGACGTGCACGGTGGCCTTGGCGAGCTGCTCGCCGACATGCCATGCCGCGAACGAGCCGACGGCGCCGTCCACGGCGACGTGGATGCCGTCGTGGTCGCGCGAGATCGTGTAGTGGTGCGGCGCATCGAGCGTCAGCACGACGCGCACGATGTTGCGCCGGTACTGGGAGTAGCGCACGTCCACGATGCCGCCGCGCGCCACCTGGTCATAGCCGGCGTGCGGCATCCCGAGCGACGCGCCGGTGATGTCCACGACGATCTTGTCAGGGCCGCGCAGCGTGAAGTCCTGGACCGAAACGGGCCCGTTGACGCCGATCAGCACCTCGGCGCGCCCGGAGGTCGGGACGACGCTCAATGACGTCACGGCGCCCTCGCCCGGCGCCGCACCCGTTGCCGGGCGCCACGCGCCCGCCACGAGCGCGACAGCCATCGCCGCGACCAGCGTCCATGCTCGCTTCATTTGGTCCTCGCTTTCGTAGTATCCACCAGCACCAGCGAATCCTGGCGACTGAACCCGAACTCCTCGATCGTGAAGATCACCGAGCGCGGCTTGATCTGCGCGACGCGCATGCGGCCCAGCGTCGACCCGACCATCGCGCGGTACTGCGTGTTCTGCTGGTCGCGCAGGATGGCCACCGACCGGCGTCCCGACACGTCGTACAGGATGCCGACCACGTGCAGGTCGGCGAGCGCCGGGCGCAGGTCATTGGTCGTGAGCAGCGAGACGAATGGATCTCGACGCCCTGACCCGCTGTAGTCATAGGCCTCGCGCATGACGAACGTCGGCACCACGGTGTCGGCGGCTACCTTGCGCACGCCTCCGGGGCCGACCTTGCCGCCGGTGCCGAAGTCGTGCGCGCCAGTCGTCACGGCCGGGCGCGCCTGCGGCTTTGCGGGCGCAGGCCTCTGCGCTGCGGGCTTCTGCGCTGCCGTCGCGGCGGCCTGCCGCGTGGGCGCCTGCTCCGCCTGGATGTGTGCGTCCGTGGCCTTCGCGGCCTGCTTCGCCTTCTGGATGGCCTGCGCCTGGCCCTGCGCGACAGACGCGCTGGCGGCCAGCAGCACTGCGGCGGCGAGCGTGCGCATCACTTGCCTCCCTTGGCCGCGGGCGCGGCCGGTGCCGCCGCCGGGGACGAGTGCGCGACGTACGTCTGGATATCGAGCGTGGCGTCGAGCAGGTACTTGGTCGGGTCCTGGTTGCGGCCCTGCGCCGTGGACGGCTGGAGCTGGACGTTGATCGGGGCCACGATGCGCTTGAGCTCACCGATGTTCGTGAGGAACGCGCCGATCTGGTGATACGGGCCCGTGACGCCGAGCTTGTAGCGATAGATATCGAACTGGTCGGAGTTCACGACGCCATCCGGCGACACCGCGGAGATGTCGAGGCCGGCGCGACGCGCCGCCGTGGACACCGCCTCCAGCAGCGCCGGCACCTCGTTGCCCGTGGGCACGAGCTGCCGCATGATGTCGACTTCCTTGGCGTATTCGTCGGCCTGCGCCTTGAGCTTGTCCAGGCTGCCCTTGGCCACTTCCACGCGCGCGCGCTGGTTCAACGCCTCGAGCGAGTCCACGTGCGTCTGCATCGTGGTGAGCTGCTCGCTCTTGGGCGCCCAGAGGAAGTTGTAGTACAGCCCGAGTGCGGCGAGGGCGAGCACCACGACGAACGCCTTGATCTGGTCGTTGCGGTTGGTCGGGAGAATGGCCATGGCTACTTCACCGACACGCTGAGCGGGACGCGACGGATCACGCTGGAATCCGGCCGCGTATACACCGCGTTCAACTGGAAGTCCGTGACCTGGACGCCTGACTCGAGCGCCATCGTCGAGCGGTCGAGGGTGACGTCGGCCAGGAACGGCGACGCCTCCAGGTCCGTCATGAAGCGCGTCAGCGCCTGGATGTCCACCGTGCGCCCGAGGATCTTGATGCGCACCGTATCGAGCGGCACCGAGGTGTCGAGCTTGGCACCCTTCTTGGCCTTGGCCTTCTCCGCGTCGCCCTCGGCCGGATGCGCCCCGACGGTCTGGCCCTGCGGCGTGCCGCTGAAGGTCACCGCCGTGAGCCACGTGTAGGCGGGCAGCGCGCGGCTGACCTCATCCAGGATGTGCGGCCACACGAACCGGTCGCCGTCGATCGCCTTGATGATGTTGAGCTGGCGCAGGAGCGTGTCCCGCTTGGCTTCCAGGTGCACGCGCTCCTTGAGCACGGCCGCGTAGCGCGTGGAGTCCTGCAGCGCCTTCTGCTCGGCGTCGGTCACGCGCGTCTCGCGCCGCGACTGCAGCAGGAACATCGTCCCCATGGCCAGCACGGAGACGACGCCGGCCACGACCGCTGCCGCCAGCCACCGGTCCTTGACCCGTGCCGACAGGCTGGCGAGCAGCGCCGAGGCGTCGAAGCCCGGACCGCCGCTCCGCTTCGTCTTCTTTCGTGCGCCTGGGAGAAGATTGATTTCGATCATGTGATCTGGCGCGTGGATTACGCGACGGCCCGCAGCGCCAGCCCGATCGGAAGCATCAGGAGCGGCGCGACTTCGTCAGTGACGAGCGACGCGAGCGCCCCGTCACGCACCTTGAGGTTGGCCAGCGGGTTGGCCTGTTCCACCGTAAGCCGAAGCCGTTCCGCGAGATGCGCGTTCAGGCCGGGAATTCGCGCCCCGCCGCCGCAGGTGTAGATGGCCCGGACCTGGCCGCCGGTCCGCGAGTTCGAGGCCAGGAACGCGACCGCGCGCTCGATGCCCACGGCCAGCTCCTCGCCCTTGGTCTCGATGATCGCATCGAGGTGCGGCGACCGGTCGAACCCCTGCAGCAGCGACTGCGCTTCCTCGGCGGTGATCCCGCGCTCGCGCTGCATGTCCTCGCGGAAGCGCCGCGTCCCGACGGGAAGGTCTCGCGTGAGGATCGGCACGCCGTCCTCGAGGATGTTCACGTTCGTCACCTCGTGGCCGACGTTCACAAGCCCGACGACGCCGGTCATGGCATCCGGATGGTTGAGCTCGAACGCGTTGTGCAGCGCAAACGCGTCCACGTCCATGATCACCGGCTCCAGGCCGGCGTCCGTGAGGACGCGAATCTTCGACTCGATGAGCTCGCGCTTGGCGGCGACGAGCAGCACGCTCATCTCCAGGCCGTCGGCGTCCGGGTCGAGGATCTGGAAGTCCAGCTCCACCGACTCCATGTCGAACGGGACGTGCTGCTCCGCTTCCCACCGCATGAGCTCGCGCGCCTGCTGTTCCTTGACGCGCTCGATCTGGATCTTCTTGATGATCACGTCGCGGCCGCCGACGGCGGTCACGACCTGCTTGGTCTTCAGCTCGGCCGCATTCATGGCGGCCTGG
Organism: Gemmatimonadaceae bacterium; assembly: GCA_035549215.1. Lineage (GTDB taxonomy): Bacteria > Gemmatimonadota > Gemmatimonadetes > Gemmatimonadales > Gemmatimonadaceae > JAGWRI01. The sequence goes on from DASZRI010000459.1 coordinate 8,595, forward strand.
ATCGCCTCGGTGACGATGCCCGGGTCCATGACCTCGCCCTCGACGATGGCGTCCGGGAGGAGCGGGGTGATGGCGACCTTCACCAACTCGGGCTCGCCCTTCGAGTGGTCCACGACGGCGACCTTGATGAGCCCGGACCCGATGTCCAGTCCAATAGTGGCTTTCTTGCGACCGATGAATGCCATGGCGAGGTGTCTGGTCGTGCTGGGCCTCCGGCGCCAGGGCAGCGCCCGGCGATGCGGAGGGGTCCGGCGTGGTCGAGAAGGTCGAGGATGAGGCGACGGTACGTCGGGCCACCATCATGTGCGGTGGCGCCTCACGAGAAACGACCTACGGTAGGGGAGGTAACAATCAGCCGCCGGAGGGCTTCCATCAAGGGAGGGGCAATTCCGCCGCGCCGGGCACGGTGCGGGGTCGTCCCGCCAGCGCCGCCGCCCACCCGACGGCGCACGACGACCATGCAGCGCGCAGTCGGGCCCCCGGCCGGACAACCACGGCCGAGTCGCCTGCCAGCGGCACCAGAATAACCCCGGTGACAGTTACGTCACCAGACTCGACCTGCAGTCCTCCTTCGGCGACGATGATCCCTTCAAACGAGGCAGGGCCGGACATGTACAGTCGCCCTCGAACAATCAGGAGGCCCGACGCCGCAGCACTCTCCAGATATCCATCGGATTGAGTTGCGTAATAGAGATTCGTTTCTGGCTTTATGATGGCGCTATTTTCTTGCTTCTCCCGTGCATTGGAAGCGATCTCATCCAGAGAATACCGCCCGAAGCTCGTGACACTCGGCACCGACTGCCCTTGGACCACTGCCGCAATCCTGCGGCCGGACGCACGACACCACGGCACCGAAGGCGCCCGCTGGTCCTGACCAGAGATCAGGGACGTGTCGAGGCCAGCCACCCGACCCGCCGTCACGACCGCAGCGACCTCGGGCGGTCGAGGAACCTCCAGCCGGACAGCTGTCGCCACCCCGGCAGCGAGGCTGGAGTCCCGAAGGTCCACGGCACGCGACTCCGCCCAGAACAGGGTGGACGACATTCGCGTGACCGTCGTGTGCACCGAGCCTCGAGGGTCGAACGCCCCGGCGATTGTCGCGGACTCGCCAACGCCCTGGCGCGCGCGCGCCACGACATCCCACGATGCCAGGGCCTCGTTGATGGCGCGCCAAGCGATGGCGCGAAGGTGGCCGGCGCGCGCGGCGGTACCGGCGACGCGAACGCCCTCCTGCACCGAGAAGAATGCGGCGGCAAGCAGTGCCCCGACGAGGGCGAGCGTCACCAGCGCGACGGCGAGGGCGACGCCGGCGCGATCACGGACGCGGCGGCGCACGGCGAAGCGCAACGGTGCGCGACCCTTCCACGCTCGCGGATGCGGCCGGGGCCGCCGGCGCGGCGCGCGCCGACACGTCCACGCGCCACGCCGATTCCGGCGCGGTCACTGGCGTCGCGATGCGGGCGCCCGCGCTGTCGAACCAGGCGAAGCGAAGGCCGCTCGCGGAATCGGCGCGGTACGGCGCGAGAGGTCCCGCAACCGGCTGGACGGTGTTGAACCGCCCTGCCTCGTCATCCCAGTCACGAAAGCCCAGGTACCAGAGGCGGTCGCCACCGCGATACAGGTTGAACCGCACGCGTCGCGTGACGCGCACGACGGCGACACCGGCAAGGTCGGTCGCGCTGTCCAGCGTCACGGCGATTCCCGCGCGCCCCTGTCCCGGGGGGCACGCACTGTCGGCCCCGACCGACGTGACCACTCGCACCAGCCACCGCGCGGAATCCGCGCGTTCGTCGAGGAGTGCGATGCGATCACCACGCGCGGGCTGTGCCGAGTACGCCATGCCCGTGCCGGCGGCCCCGGCGACACCCGCGAGGTGGGCGACGCGTCCGGTGACGTCGCAGGCAATGCCAGCCGCAACGAGCGTGCGCATCTCGACCGCGGAGTCCGAGGCCTGATTGGCCACGAGGTCGCCGAGTTCCGGTGAGACCGTGGACAGGGGCACGGCGAGGATGTCCACGACCTGGTCAACGACGCGGCGCGCGTCCTGTGCATCATGAAGTTGCCGCGACCACCGCTCGTGCCCCGACGCCGTGCGCGCAAACAACGCCAGCACGACGCCAAGCACCGTGAGCGCGACGATGAGTTCGGCGAGGGTCGCGGCGCGGCGCATCGCTCAGCACCGGACCAGCAGTTCTTCGGACACGGTGTCGGCCCGCAGCCCGCTGGTCGTGGCGCGGGCCGAGA
>DASZRI010000460.1:0-5570 GCA_035549215.1 Gemmatimonadaceae bacterium
TCGGCCTTCAGCGCATCACGCTCCGTCGCGGCCGAGGGCGCGTCGAGGCGGGCCTCCAGCGCCGCATACTGCGCACGGTGCTGCGCGATCGTGCGATCAGGCATGCGGAGTCGCCTCCCCGCCGTCCGGGGCAAGGTGCAGCGCCTCGGTGGCCGCGAGCAGGCGCTCCACGTCGAGCAGGATCAGCAGCCGATCCGACCGCCGCACGATGCCCTTGAGGTACTCCCCGGCGAGTCCGCGGAAGAGCGATGGCGGCGGCGAGAGCTGCGTGGCATCGAAGCTCGTCACCTCGACCACCGCGTCCACGACCACGCCCACCCACTCCGCGCCCGACTTGAGCACCAGGATGCGCGTCTGCGGCTGGACGGGCACGGCGGCGAGCCCGAAGCGCCGGCGCAGGTTCACCACCGGCACCACGCGGCCGAGGTACTCGATGACGCCCTCGATCCACTCCGGCGCGTTCGGGACGACGGTGGGCGCCTCGTGGCGCAGCACGCGCTCGACCGAGAAGATGTCGGCGGCGAACAGGTCGTCGCCGAGCGCGAACGAGACAATCTTGGCCACCTGTGCGGGGCGCGCCGCCGCGCGCGGGCTGGTGGACGGTGCAGGACTGCCGGTCATGCGAGCTCCAGGGCGGAATCAGCGTGGAACGCGGCGACCAGTGCCGTCGCGTCCAGGAGGGCGATCAGGGAATCGTCGCGCCGCATGACGCCCGTGAGGACGCCGTCAGGCGACGGGATCGGCGACGGGCGCACCTGCGACAGCGCGACCGGAAGGACATCCTCCACGTCGTCAGCAGCGAGCGCCACGCGCCCGCTGGCGGTCCGGAAGACGAGCGCCACGCGCGCCGAGCCCAGCGCGACGCTCAGGGGACCCGCCGGCCCGTAGAGCGGCGTCAGCACGCCGCGCACGGAGAAGACGCCGAGCATGCCGGTGGGCATTTCGGGCAGCGGGTGCACGCCCTCGAGGTCCACCGCCTCTTCGATGTCGCCGACAGGCAGCGCGAACAGCTCCGGGCCGACGCGGAACACCAGGTGGCTCACGGCGGGCTCAGCGCCAAGGTCCGCGTCCGCAAGCGGCGCCGCGTCGGCGGGAATCTCGACGTCGAGTTGCGGTGCAGCGTCCGCGACCGGCGCGGCGTCCGCGTCTGCCGTGAGCGGAGCTTCGAAGGGCGGAGGCGGGACGAAAGCCCCTGCCGCCACGGGCGCTTCGGCGGGCGGCGGCGCGGCGACGATCTCCGGCTCGGCGCCCGTCGCCGCAGGCAACGGCTCCGCCGGTGCGGGCGTCGCCCGCCCCTGCATCAACTCGTGGTAACTGATCCTCGGCTTCTTCTTCATTCGCGGTCGTCCGCCACGTCGTGCACCAGGTCCGCGTCCACGCGCGCCAGCCCGCGCATCGCCCCGACGAACAGCGCCTGCGTCGCCAGGTTGTTCACCACGCGCGGCACGCCCCCGCTGCGCGCCGCCAGCGCCGCATGCGCGCCCCCGGTGAAGATCTCGTGCGCCGCCCCGGCCACCCGCAGCCGATGGATCACGTATTGCTCCACTTCATGCGCGGCGAGCGGCTCAAGGTGGAAGCGCAGGCTCACGCGCTGGTCCATCTGAGGACGCTTCACCACCCGGTCGCGCAATTCCGGCTGGCCGAGCAGCACCAGGTGGATGTGCTTCTCGCGGCGGTCCTCGAAGTTGGTCAGCAACCGCAGCTCCTCGAGCAGCCCCGGCCCCGCAAGCTGCGCCTCATCGGCCAGGAGCACCGGGCGCCGTCCCTCGGCGTGCAGCCCGGCCAGGCGTGCGCCCAGGAGCGGCACGAGCGCCGGCTTCGACTTGGGAGCGCGCTCCACGCCCGCCGCCGTGGCGACGAACTGCAGGAGCTGCGCGCCCGTGAACCGCGGGTAGGCGATGACCCACGGCTCGTAGGCCGTGCCGGCCAGGCGCTCGCGCAGTGCCTCGACGAGCATGGTCTTCCCGCACCCGATCTCGCCGGTGACGAGCGAGAGCCCGCCGCGCAGCTCCGTGACGTCGTAGAGCAGCCGCGCAAACCCTTCGTCGAACGTCGGCGAGTGGAACACGAACGCCGGGTCGGGCGTGTTGGCGAACGGCTTGCACGCGAGCCCCCAGTGCTCCTCGATCACGACGCCCGCCCCAGCGCATCGACCAGGCTCACCACGGCCGGCGCCACGTCCGTCAGCGGAAGCACGGCGTCCGCGCCCGCCACCTGCAGCGCGCTCTGCGGCATGCCGTACACCACGGAACTTGCCCGGTCCTGCACCACGGCACGCCCGCCGGCATCGCGGATGGCGCGCAGTCCCTCCGCGCCGTCGCGGCCCATGCCCGTGAGGACGACCCCAACGCTCTGCGCGCCGAACGCGGCCGCCACCGACTCGAACAGCGGATCGGCGGACGGACGCACCCCCCACACCGGCGGGGCGTCGTTCAGCGCGATGGTAAGGCTGGCCGCCGCGACGCGCATGTGGCGGCCCCCGGGCGCCAGGTACACGTGTCCGGTGCGCACGAGCTCGCCGTCCACCGCCTCGCGCACCGGCAGCGGGCTCATCGCGTCCAGGCGCTGCGCCAGGCTGCGCGTGAACCCGGCCGGCATGTGCTGCACGATGAGCACGGCGGCGTCCAGGCTGCGCGGGAGGTTGGGGATCACTTCGGCCAGCGCGCGCGGCCCGCCGGTGGAGCTCGCGATCGCCACTGCACGCACCGCCTCGCCGCGCTCGCCCCCGAGGGACGCGCGCGCCGGCGTGCGCCCGCGCGGCGCGAGCATCCGCAGCCCGGCCATGTTCACCTGCTGCGCCGCGCGCAGCGCCGACAGCAAGCGCTCGGCCACGAGGCCCAGGTCCAGGCTGATCGGGCCGGACGGCTTGCGCACGAAGTCCAGCGCGCCCAGCTCCAGTGCGCGCAGCGCCAGGTCCTGCCCCGCCTCGCTCTCGGCGGCGCTGAGCATGACGACCGGGCGCGGCGTCTCGCTCATGATGTAGCCCAGCGCCTGCAGCCCGTCGAGCTCCGGCATCTCGATGTCCAGCGTGACGATGTCGGGCTCGAGCGCGTGCACGCGCTTGAGCGCGTCGTGCCCGTTGCGCGCCGTACCCACCACGCGGAACTCGCCCGAGTCCGACACGATCTGCGAGATCATGCGGCGCATGAACGCGCTGTCGTCCACGACGAGGACGCCGGGCTTAGAGGACACGCGTGCCCCGCTTGAGCGAGCGAACCTCCACGCGGCCGTCCTCGAGGTGCAGGAAGACACTGCGTCCGTGGTCCGCGCCCACGTCCTCCCCGACGATCGGCACGCGCACGAGGGCGAGCACCTCGCGCGTGGCCGCGATGTTCCGGTCACCCACGTTCAGCGCGCCGCGCGGCAGCAGGTTCGCGAACATGCTCGCGCCGCCCGCGATCTTGGCCCGCACCCGCTCGCGCGACGCGCCCAGCGCGGTCATCTGCTCGAGCAGCAGCGGGATCGCGGTGGCCGGGAACTTGGCCGGGTTGCTGCGATCGCGGGCCATCTCCGGGTCGGGCAGCAGCACGTGCGCCAGCCCGCCCACGCGCGCGACGGGATCGTAGAGCGCAATCGCGATGCACGAGCCGAGCCCGATCGTGGAGATGATGCCGCTCGTCGCGGCGACCATGTCGGCGACCTTGACGCGTGCCTCGCTCATGCCGCCCGCCGGAAGATGCGCTCGCGGCCGTTGAGCGGCGTGAAGAGCTGGCGCGCGGGGCCAAACAGCGTCTCCACCTTGCCGAGCACCAGGATGCCGCCCGGCGCCAGGGCATCGTGGAACGACTGGAAGAGGCGGTCCTGCGACGGACGGTCGAAGTAGATCACCACGTTGCGGCAGACGATGAGGTCGTTCACGGGGCGCGGGGGCGGCTCGTGCAGCATGTCGTGGCGCTGGAAGTGCACGAGCGGGCGGAGCGCGTCCACGGCGCGGTACGGGGGGTCCATCGCAAAGTAGCGCCGGCGGATGTCATCCGGGGTCTCGGCGAAGTCCTGGGCGGCGAACTCCATCCGTTCCGCGGCCGCCAGGCTCCGCGCGTCGATGTCCGTGCCCAGGATGTCCACGCGCGAGAGGCGCGCGAGTTCCCCGGCCTGCTCGGCGTGGCGATGGAAGAGGATCGCGAGCGAGGTCGCTTCCTCGCCCGAGGAACAGCCGGCGCTCCACACGCGGATCTTCGGCAGCGGCGAGCTCCACAGCGCGGGAATCACCTCGCGCGCCAGCGCCGCGTACACTTCCGGGTTGCGGAACAGGCGCGTGACGTTGATCGTCAGCGCGTCGAGCAGGAGGTCGTACTCATGGCCGTCGGCGTCGAGCAGGTGCGCGTAGTCGGCGTAGCGGTGCACGCCGCGCGCCCGCATGCGCACCGCGACGCGCCGGCGCAGGCAGGTCTGCTTGTAGCTGGCGCACTGGAAGCCCCGGTCGTGCGAGATCTTCTGCAGCAGGGCCTCGAATTCCGCGTCCGACGCCTCGATGGCGAACATCAGAGCACCTGGCGCACGGCGTCGAGGTTGGTGCGCACGATGGCGTTTGACGGGTCGAGCGCCAGCGCCTGCTCCCAGTACCGCACCGCCTGGTCGCGGTCGTGCTGCCGGAACCGGATGTTCCCGAGCTTCAGGTACACGTCGTCACCGAGGCGCGGGTTCGCCTTCACGGCGCGCAGGTACGACTCCAGCGCCTCGTCATAGCGGCCGGCGCGGTAGTGGGCGTCGCCCAGGTTCTTGTGCGCCTGCGGCACCGACGCATCCTCGGTGATCGCGCGCTCGATGGCGGCCGCCGCGGCGTCCATGTTGTTCCGCCGCTCGAGCACCACGGCCAGGTTGTTGTGCAGCACGCCGGCGTGGGGGTGCACGCCGATCCCCTCCTCGAGCAGCGCCTGCGCGCGCGGCAGGTCGCCGAGCACGGCGGCCGTGAGCGCGGCATAGTGGAACCACACGGGGGACGGCGGCCGCGGGCCCCACAGGTTGCGCGCGGCGGTGAGCGCGTCGTCGGCGCCCGCGGTGTCTCCCGACAGCAGCGCCACGGCGCCGAGCGAGGTCTGCACGCGCGCGTCCTTGCCACCGCTGCGGCGCGACGCCTCGTTCAGCGCGCGCATCGCCTCGCCGAGCCGTCCCAGCCGCTCGAGCGCGTAGGCCAGGTTGTGGTAGAAGGGCGCGCTTGCGCCCGGGCGCGACGTCACCTCGTGGAACAGCGCGGCGGCCTCGTCCCATGCTTCCTGGCGCAGCAGCACGAGCCCGATGTAGAACTTCGCCGACACATCGTCCGGGCGCAGCTCGAGCACGCGGCGCAACTCGCGCAGCGCCTCGTCGAGCATCGCCGTCTTGTAGAAGGCGACGCCCAGGTTGTAGTGCTCCTGCACGCGCGCCTCGGACACCTGCGGCTCGGGCGCCTTGGACTTGCCCACCCGGTGCAGGAACCCGGCGGTGGCCAGCCCGTAGAGCGTCTTGCCAACGTCGAACTCGCCGAGCCCGGAGCGGTCGATGATCTCCTGCACGTCGCGCCGGCCATCCACGAGCTCCAGCAGCGCCTTCTGGTCGGGCGTCAGCTCGACGTCGCTCTTCATCAGGCGCGG
>DASZRI010000461.1:0-5730 GCA_035549215.1 Gemmatimonadaceae bacterium
GGATGGAGAACGGGTTGGCCGTGTCGCGCGCCGGCGCCTTGCGCGCCCGCGCGGCGGCCGACGTGTCGGGCTGCGCGGCCACGCCCCGCGTGGCGCGCGGGTCGCAGGGACGCGTGGGCTCGGTGCCGGCAATGAACACCTCGCTCATGACATCCTCGGCCGGGCAGGCGCTGGAGCGCAGCATGTTGGTGGCCGCGTCGATCTCGCGCGTGACGATGCCGTCGGGCCGCGGCCAGTCGGGCGGCGCGGGCTTGCGCCGGTACACGTCGGTCATGAACGCCGTCCACGCGGGCGCGGCGAGCACGCCGCCCTGCGCGTTCGCCTTGATCTTCTGCGGCTTGTCGAGCCCCACCCAGATGCCGGCGACGAGGTCCGTCGTGTAGCCGATGAACCAGACGTCCGCGCCGTCGTTCGTGGTGCCGGTCTTGCCGCCAGCGGGAATGTCGAAGTAGGCGCCGACGCTGCCCGCAGCGGAACCCTTGCGGATGACGTCCTTCATCATGTCCACCATGATCCACGCTTCCTGCGGCGAGAGCACGGGCGCGAGGCTCGGATTCGGCTCCCACAGCACCTTGCCGTCGGCGCTCTCCACGCGCGTGATGCCCATGGGCGCGGCCCGCGTGCCGAGCGTGGAGAACGTGCTGTACGCCGCGACCATCTCGATCGGGTAGACGTCGGCCGAGCCGATCGCGATGGAGGGATACGGCGGGATGGGCGTGGTGAGCCCGAACTTGCGCGCCTCTTCCACGACGCTCTGCTCGCCGAGCTCCATGCCCATGCGGATCGCGGGCACGTTGCGCGACTGGTAGAACGCGCGTCGCAGCGGCATGCGGCCGTCGAACTTGAGGTCGTAGTTCTGCGGCGTCCACAGCGTGCCGTCCACCTGCGGCACGGTGAGCGGGGCGTCGTCGAGCAGGTACGACGGCGGGTAGCCGTGCTGCACCGCGTCGGCGTAGACGATCGGCTTGAACGTGGAGCCCGGCTGCCGCAGCGCCTGCGTGGCGCGGTTGAACTTGGAGTCGTCGAAGTCGCGGCCGCCAATCAGCGCGCGCACGGCGCCGGTGCGCGGGTCCATGGCGACGAAGGCGCCCTGCAGGTACGGCGAGCTGGCGTCGGCGTGGCCCTCACCCTCGCTGGCCTGCGCGAGGTAGTGCTCGTACGTCGGGTGGCGGTACGCGCCGTAGCGCCCGGACTCGATGGCCCGGAGCTGCGTTTCCATCGCGCGCTCGGCCGCCGACTGCAGCTCGAGGTCGAGCGTCGTGTACACCTTGAGCCCCTGCTCGTACAGGCGCTGGCCGAACCTGGCATCGAGCTGCTGGCGGATCCACTCGACGAAGTAGGGCGCGACGTCGCCCGACGCCGAGCGGCTGGCGAGCTGCAGCGGATACGCGCGCGCCAGGCTGGCGTCGGCGTCGCTCACCAGCCCGTCCTTGCGCATCAGCTCGATGATCGTGTTGCGGCGCTGGATGGCGCGGTCGGGGAAGCGGCGCGGATTGTAGCGCTCGGGCGCCTTGGGGAGCGCGGCGAGCGTGGCCGCCTCGGCGAGGTTGAGGTCGCGCGCCGACTTGCCGAAGTAGCGGCGCGCCGCGGTCTCGACGCCGTGCGCGCCGTTGCCCAGGTAGATCTGGTTCAGGTACAGCTCGAGGATCCGGTCCTTGGGATACTTGCGCTCGATGGCCAGCGCGACCTTGGCTTCCTTGAGCTTGCGGACGAGCGACTTCTCGCGCGAGATCCGGTCGGGAAACACGTTGCGCGCGAGCTGCATCGTCAGCGTCGAGAAGCCCTGCGCATACCCGCCGCTGCGCAGGTTGCGCAGCCCGGCGCCGAACACGCGCACGAAGTCGATGCCGTGGTGCGAATAGAAGCGCTTGTCCTCGGTGACGATGAACGCATCGCGCACGACAGGCGGGATGTCGGCGAGCTTGATCAGCGTGCGCCGCTCGAGGCCCAGCTCGGCCACGAACCGGCCGTCCGCGGCGTAGAGCTTGGACGTCTGCCGGGGCGTGTACGCGTCGAGCACGTCCACCGACGGGCAGCGCCCGGCGCTGCAGGCCAGGCTCCAGCTCGCCACGGCCAGCCCGGCGCCGAAGGTGCAGGCGAAGACCGCCGCGATCAGCACGCGGCGCGTGAGCACGGGGTGGCGCTTCCGGAACTTGCGGGAGAACGGGACGTCCACGATGCCCGAAAGCTAACGGCGCGCGGCGAGCCGCAGCAACGCGGCGGGCTGTGACATTCGCGCGGGGCGGTTCTATACTTGTTGCCATGTCATCGCACCCCCTGCTCGACGAACTGCACTGGCGCGGGCTGCTGTACCAGCGCACGGAACACCTGGCGGCCGCGCTCTCCGCGGGCCCCGTGACCGGCTACGCGGGCTTCGATCCCACCGCACCCAGCCTGCACGTCGGCAACCTCGTGCCGGTGATGGGGCTCATGCACCTGCAGCGGCATGGCCACCGTCCCGTGGTGCTGGTCGGCGGCGGGACCGGGCTCATTGGCGACCCGAGCGGCAAGTCGGCCGAGCGGCCGCTGTCGTCGCCCGACGTGATCGCCGCCAACGCGGCCGCGATCCGCGACCAGCTCTCGCGCTTCGTGGACTTCGAGGGGGCGCACGCGGCACGCATGCGCGACAACGCCGAATGGCTCACGAAGCTCGGGGCGATCGAGTTCATGCGCGACGTGGGCAAGCACTTCACCGTGAACTACATGATGCAGAAGGACTCGGTGAAGTCGCGGCTGGAGGCGGGGATCTCGTACACCGAGTTCTCCTACATGCTGCTGCAGGCGTACGACTTCCTGGAGCTGCACCGCCGCGACGGCGTCACGCTGCAGCTCGGCGGCAGCGACCAGTGGGGCAACATCACGGCGGGCATCGAGCTCATCCGTCGCGTGGCCGGCGTGGAGGCGCATGCGCTCACGCTGCCGCTCGTCACCACCGCGAGCGGCGCGAAGTTCGGCAAGAGCGAGGCAGGCGCGGTGTGGCTCGACCCGAGCCTGACGTCGCCGTACCGCTTCTACCAGTTCTGGATCAACACCGACGACCGCGACGTGGGCCGCTACCTGCGCTTCTTCACGCTGCTGCCGCATGACGAGGTCGTGGCGCTGGACCGCGCGCTGGCCGAGCATCCGGAGCAGCGGGAGGCACAGCGCGCGCTGGCGCGCGAGATGACGCGGCGGCTGCACGGCGACGCCGCCCTGCGCGGCGCGGAGGAAGTGTCCGCCTTCTACTTCGGCGGGCTCGACCCCGCGTCACTCTCGGGCGAGGCGTTCGCGCAGCTCCGCACCGACGCGCCGTTCGCCGATGTGCAGCTCGCGGATGTCGCCGGCGAGGCCGATGGGCAACTCGATGTCTTCAAGCTGCTCACCGCCGCGGGCATCGCGGCGTCCAACGGCGCGGCGCGACGGCTCCTGGAGCAGGGCGGCGTTTCGGTGAACAAGCGGAAGCTCGGCGCGAGCGAGCGGTTCATCGATGTCGCGACGAGCCTGCTCACCGGGCGCCACGTGATCCTGGGCAAGGGCAAGCGCGAGTACGCACTGTTGCGCGTTCAGGGCTGAACGGAAGCTCGCGCCGAGGGCGGCGCCCATCCTCTTGCGCCGCTTTCGGCGCGTTTCATCATTAGAGGGGTAATTTCGCTCCCCTCTCCTTCCTCCCATGCCCTCACTCCTCGTTTCCCTCCGCCGCGCCGCGGTCGGGCTTGCCTGCGTGTCCGCGGTCGCGCACGCGCAGGGCTCGCGCGGCATCCTTGCCGGCAGCGTCATCGACACTGCCTCGCACCCCGTGGTCGGCGCCACCATCGCGGTGGAGGACACGCCGCTGCACACGACCACCGACAGCACCGGCCGCTTCGTGCTGCGCGACGTTCCCGCCGGGCCGCAGCTCGTGCAGGTGACGCGCCGCGGGTACGTGACGCAGGAGTTCGAGGTGCAGATCGAGAAGGACGTGTCGCTCAGCGTCACGTGGACGCTGCAGCGCGCCAGCGGCGCCGCCGGCGCCGAGGCGGACCAGCCGGCGGAGCCTGCGGCGTCCGCGGCAAATGGCAAGCCCGCGCGCCTTGCAGGCACGACGCGCTACGACGGGTTCTACGCACGGCGACAGTCGCTCAAGTCCGGCGTGTTCCTCACCCACGAGGACATCGAGGCCACTGGCAAGACCTCGCTGCGTGACATCCTGGAGACGGTACAGGGCGTGCGCGTGCGTCAGTCGTCCGCTGGGCGCATGATCGCCCTCGGCGGATGCGGCCCCGGCACCGTCTCAGTGTACCTGGATGGCGATCGCGTCGTCACCGGCACGGCGCAGACCTTCGGCAACGACCGTCGCGGTGGTGGCGGCGGCCGGTCGCGCGGCGGCAGCGCATCCAGTTCCTCGGGACCGGACCCGCTGGAGTTCGTGGACCAGCTCACCGCGCGCGACGTCGAGGCCATCGAGGTATATCGCACGGCCGCCGAGCTGCCGCCCGACCTGCACGGCGATGCGTGCGGCGTCGTGATCGTCTGGCGGCGGTAGCGCCTCAGCCCGCGCCGAACACCGCCAGCGCCCTGGCGATCTCCTCACGCGTCGTGAACGCGTGCGCGGCGAGCCGGATCGCGCCCTCGCGCTGCGAGTGCGCGATCCCGGCCTCGGCCAGGCGGCGGCTCGTCGCCTCGGCGTCGCGCGGCCGCACGCAGACGATGCCGGCCCGGTGCGCCGGGTCGGCGGGAGTGACCAGCGAGACGTCCGTGCGCCCCTGCGCCCACGCCGCGACCTCGCCCACAAGCGTGCCGACGTGTCGCTCGATCGCGGCCGGCCCGAGCTCGAGCAGCAATTCGAGGCTCGCATTCATGCCCGCGAAGTCCTGGAACGGCAGCGTGATGAACTCGAAGCGGCGCGCGTCGTCGCGCCACGTGAGGTCGTAGTCGAGCAGGCGGCGGAAGTCGTCCGAGCCGCGCACGGCCATCCAGCTCACCATCGGCGGCTCGAGCGTGCGCGCCAGCTCCTCCCGCACGTACACGAAGCCCGCGCCCCACGGGGAGAGCAGCCACTTCTGCGCGCCGCAGGCGATGATGTCCGCCTCGCAGGCGTGCGCATCGAGCGGCAGCGGCCCCAGCCCCTGGATGGCGTCCACCACGAACCAGATCCCGCGCTCGCGGCAGCGCCGGCCGATCGCGTTGATGTCGGCGCGGTATCCCGTCGCGAATCCCACCCACGAGAGCGACACCACCTTCACGCGCGGATCGTCCAGCGACGCCAGCACGGCGGCTTCGTCCATCAGGCCGTCGCGCGTGGGGATGCGCCGGATCGTGGCACCGCGCTTCGGCGCCAGCTGCTCCCACGGATAGATGTTGGCCGGGAAGTCGCCATCGCACAGCACGACGACGTCGCCGTCGCCCAGCGGCAGCCCGGCCGCCGCGAGGTTGAGCCCGTAGGTCGTGTTGGTGGCCAGCGCGATTTCCGTGGTGCGCGCACCGATGAGCTGCGCCACCAGCTCCCGCGAGCGCGCGAGCGTGCCAAACAGGTGCGCATCGTTGAGCCGCTGCGGCGTGGCCCGCAGGGCGATGAACTCGTGCATCGCACGCACCGTGCGCGCCGGCAGCGGGCCCGTGGAGGCGCTGTTCAGGTAGATCTCGCCGGTCGCGTCCATCCACGGGAACTCGCGCGCGCGCAGCGCATGCACGTCGTACGTCATGTCGGGGACACCTCGGGCCGGGGGGCACCCGCGCGCCGCGGATCGAGCGCGTCGCGCAGGGCATCGCCCA
>DASZRI010000462.1:0-3944 GCA_035549215.1 Gemmatimonadaceae bacterium
GAGCTGCGCAAGTCGGAGGGCGAGCTGGTGCGGATCCTCGAGCGGGCCATGGAGCGCCTCGAGTCGCACCACCGGCCGCCCGACATGTCCATCACCGTGCGCAACGGGCGCTACGTCATCCCGGTGCGACGCGAGGGGCGCGGCGCCGTGGGCGGCATCGTGCACGACGCGTCCAGCACGGGGGCCACGCTGTTCATCGAGCCGCCGGCCGCGATCGAGTTCGGCAACCGGATGCGCGAGCTGGAGGCCGAGGAACAGGAGGAGATCGTCCGCATCCTGGCCGAGCTCACGGATCGCCTGCGTCCGCTGCGCGAGCCGATGCTCGACGCGCTCGATGCGCTGGCCGAGCTCGATTCGCTCTACGCCCGTGCGCGCTTTGCCGCGGAGTTCGGGTGCAGCACGTGCGCGCTGTGCGCGCCCGCGGACGGCTTCGATATCGTGGACGGGCGGCATCCACTGCTGCTGGCGCAGGGCATTCCCGTCGTCGCGTTCAGCCTTGCGATGCAGCCGGGCGAGCGGACGCTGCTCGTCTCGGGGCCGAACACCGGCGGCAAGACGGTGCTGCTCAAGGCGCTCGGGCTGATCTCCGCGCTCGTCCAGTCGGGCATCCCGGCGCCGGTGGGGCCGGCGTCGCGTGTCGCCGTGTTCGACGACTTCTTCGCGGATGTGGGCGACGAGCAGTCCATCGAGGCCAGCCTCTCCACGTTCAGCGCGCACCTGAAGAACCTCGCGGAGATCGTGCGCGGTGCGACGCACGAGTCGCTGGTGCTCGTGGACGAGCTGGGCTCCGGCACCGACCCGCAGGAGGGCGCGGCGCTCGGGTGGGCGATCCTCGAGGCGCTGACCGTGCGCGGCACGATGACCGTCGCCACGACGCACCTCGGCGCGCTCAAGGAGCTCGCGGCCCACGTGCCTGGCGTGGTGAATGCCTCGTTGCAGTTCGACGCCGTGGCGCTCGCCCCGACATACCGCCTGATCAAGGGCATTCCGGGGCGCTCGTACGGCATCAGCATCGCACGTCGCCTGGACATGCCCGAGGAGATCGTGCAGCGCGCCGAGGAGCGGATTCCGCAGAACGAGCGTGACATGCAGGAGCTCATCGAGCGGCTGGAGGCGCGCGAGCGCGAGCTGGCCGCCCGGGAGGGCGAGGCGGAGGCCGTGCTCGAGGACGCGCGGCGTCGCGTGGCCGACGCGGCGCGCCGCGAGCGGAACGTGCGCGAGCGTGAGCGCCAGGCGGAGCGCGCGGCGCGGCAGGAAGCGCGCCGCTACCTGCTGGACGCACGCCAGGAGATCGACCGGACCATCCGCGAGCTGCGCAAGGTGGAGGGCGAGGAGCTGGAGGCCGCGGGGCGCGAGGCGCGGCGCCGCGCCGAGGAGCTGGCGGGCCGCCAGGCGCGCATCCTCGAGCAGCTCGACGCGGAGGAGGCAAAGGCGGCGCGCCGCCAGGCGCTCGAATCGGCGCCGGCCGGCGCGGCGGGGCCCATCGAGGCGGGGGTGCGGGTGGCCGTCGCCACGCTCGGCGGCAAGGCGGGACGTGTCCTTGACGTGCGCGGCCGGGAGGCGGTGGTGACCGTGGGGTCGCTCAAGCTGACCGTCCCGACCAGTGCGCTCACCCGCCTGGCGCAGCAGGAACCGGACCAGGTGGCGGTGGCGTGGAAGGGGGACCTCCCCGAGGTGCATGCGGCGAGCGAGATTGATATTCGTGGCATGCGCGCCGATGAAGTGGAGCCCCTCGTGATGCAGGCGATCGACGCCGCGGTGCGCGCCGACCTTCGCTCGCTGCGCATCATCCACGGCAAGGGCACCGGCGCGCTGCGCGACCGCGTGGGCGAGATGCTCAAGAAGGACTCGCGCGTGACGAACTTCCGGCTCGGCGCGTGGAACGAGGGCGGCGCCGGCGTCACGGTGGCAGACCTCGGATGATTCCCGACGACGTCGTCGAGCGCGTGGGCGAGGCCGCCGATATCGTGCAGATCATCGGCGAGCACGTGAAGCTCAAGCGGGTGGGGAACAGCTACCGCGGCGCCTGTCCCTTCCACCAGGGCACGCACGACAACTTCTCGGTGATGCCGGGGCGCGGGTACCGCTGCTTCGTCTGCGGCGAGTCCGGGTCCGTGTTCACCTTCGTGCAGAAGCGGCTCGGGCTCGACTTCGTCGAGGCCGTGAAGTACGTCGGTGCCAAGGCCGGCGTGGAGGTGCCCGAGGTCTCGCGGCGCCGCGAGGGCCCGGACCCGCGCGAGCCGTTCTGGGAGCTCAACGGCGCGGCGGCCGCCTACTTCCGCCACGTGCTGTGGGAAGAGGACCTGGGGGCGCCGGCGCGCGACTACCTGGCGCAGCGCGGCGTGACGCGTGAGGATGCCGACCGGTTCGGCCTCGGCTTTGCGCCGCGCGAGATCGGCCTCATGCGCGCGCACCTGCAGACGCTCGGCTTCGACGATCCGCGGCAGCTCGAGGGCGGGCTGCTGGTCAAGAAGGAGGACGTCGAGGAACCGCGGCCGCGATTCCGCGGCCGGCTCATGTTCCCGATCTACGACGTGCAGGGGCGCGTGATCGCATTCGGCGGCCGCGTGATCGGCCAGGGCGAGCCCAAGTACCTGAACTCGCCGGAGTCGCCGACGTTCGTGAAGGGACGGACGCTCTACGGGCTCAACTGGGCCAAGAACGCCGTGCGGCGCGCGGATCGCGTCTTCCTGGTGGAGGGCTACTTCGACTGCGTGCGGCTGATGCTCGCCGGCGTCGAGGAAGTCGTGGCACCGCTCGGCACCGCGCTCACGGAGCCGCAGGCAGAGCTGCTGCGGCGCTACACGCGCAACGTGTTCCTGCTCTACGACAGCGACCAGGCCGGGCTCAAGGCCACGTTCCGCGCCGGCGACGAGCTGCTGCGGCTGGGGATGTCCGTGCAGGTCGTCACGCTGCCCGACGGTGAGGACCCTGACACGTTCGTGCGCGCGCACGGCCGCGAGGGACTGGAGGCGCATGTCTCCGCCGCCGTGGACGTCTTCGAGCGCAAGATCCAGATCCTGGAGCGCGGGGGCTGGTTCAGCGACCTGCGCCGCAAGCGCAAGGCGCTGGACCACCTGCTGCCCACGCTGCGGGCGGTGTCGGACGCGCTGACGCGCGACCTTTACATCCACCGCACGGCGGAGACGGCGGGCGTGAGCCGCGAGCTCCTGGAGCGCGAGATCGGGCATGACGCCGGCCCGCACGGGCCGCCTCCGCAGGACGAGGAGCCGCCGCCGGTGTCGCACATGGACCTGCGGGAGCCCGCATACGAGGCCGCCCCTCGCCCGGTGCGCCATCGCGGCCGCCCGACGCGCGCCAGCCGGGCGGAACGCGAGCTCGTGCGCATCATGGTGCACCGGCCAGGGTATGTTGAGGTGGTGGCCGAGCGCATCGGGCCGCAGGAGTTCCACGACCCGCTGCTGGCGGCCATCTACGCGCGCGTGGCCGACGCCCCCGCGGGCTGGCAGGTCCACGACCTGCTGGCCGGCCTGGACGCGGACGCGGGCGTGCTGGTGCAGGAGCTGCTGGGCGAGGACGGCGGGCTGGACGACGCCGACCGCACCATCCGCGACTGCCTCACGACGCTGCAGGAGCAGCAACTGCGCGAGTCCCTGCGCGAGATCGACCGCCAGCTTCCGCTGGCACAGGGGGCC
Organism: Gemmatimonadaceae bacterium; assembly: GCA_035549215.1. GTDB lineage: Bacteria > Gemmatimonadota > Gemmatimonadetes > Gemmatimonadales > Gemmatimonadaceae > JAGWRI01. The sequence goes on from DASZRI010000462.1 coordinate 3,657, forward strand.
GAGCAGGACGAGCTCGTGCGGCGCAAGACGCAACTGACCGACGAATGGCGCTCGCTGGGCGGGCGTGGATGGAAGTCGTTCGGCCGAACCCGTTCCTGACTCTCACGGAGATGGTCTCGTGCATGCAGAAGTGATCACGCTGCTGGACGTCCAGGTGGACGATGGGGAGATCTTCCAGCTCGAGGCGGAGCTGGAGGCAATGGCGCCGCGCATCCGCCAGCTGGCGGCCGAAACCGCGCGCGCCGACCAGGCGCTGCACGTCGCCACTGCGGCGCTGGACGCCGAGAC
>DASZRI010000463.1:0-8770 GCA_035549215.1 Gemmatimonadaceae bacterium
GATGGCGCTGGCGTCGTGGCCGCGCCGCGTGAGCTCGCGCTCCGAGATCAGTTGCGCCACGGCAAAGGCCAGCACGACGGCCAGGCCGAAGCCGGTCACCTGCAGCGGGCCGATGCCGAACTCGAACGGATGATGGATGATGGGCGAGGTCATGCGGCGATCAGGCCGGGAATGGGAAGCGTGGCAAAGGCGTTGAGGTCGAGCGCGGCGCGCTCGCCGCGCTCGAAGTGGAAGAGGCCGGCGCGGGCGATCATCCCCGCGTTGTCCGTGGCCAGCCGCGCCCCCGGAGCATACACGGTTACCCCGTCCGGCGCGAGTCGTTCGCGCATGGCAGCCACGAGCGCGCGGTTGCACGCCACGCCGCCGCCGAGCACGACGCGCGGGCGCTGGTGCGCGCGCACCGCGCGGGCCGTCTTCTCGACGAGCGTGTCCACGAGCGCGTCCTGGAACGCGCGGGCGATGCGCGCGCGGGGCACGTCGTCGCCCGCGGCCTTCACGGCGTTCAGCACCGCGGTCTTGAGCCCGCTGAACGAGACGTCGTAGTAGTCGTCATCTCCCGGCCGCTGGTCGCGCCGCAGCATCGGGCGAGAGAAGCGCAGGTCGCCGGCGCCGATGGTGGCCGCCAGCCGCTCGATATGCGGGCCGCCGGGGTAGGGCAGCGCCAGCAACTTGGCCACCTTGTCGAACGCCTCGCCCGCGGCGTCGTCGCGCGTGCGTCCGAGCAGCCGGTAGCGTCCCCACGCCTCGACGTCGAGCAGCAGCGTGTGGCCGCCGGACACGAGCAACGCAGTGAACGGCGGCACGGCGTCCGGTGCCTCGAGCGACGTGGCGAACAGGTGCCCTTCCATGTGGTGCACGCCGACGAGCGGCCGATCGACGGCGAACGCGAGCGCCTTGCCGAAGCTCACGCCCACGAGCAGTGCGCCCACGAGCCCGGGGCCGTTGGTGACCGCGATGGCGTCGAGGTCGCGCGCGTGCACATTCGCGTCGCGCAGCGCCTGCTCCACCACGGGCTGCACGCTGGCCAGGTGCGCGCGCGAGGCGATCTCGGGCACGACGCCGCCGAACACGCGGTGCACGTCCTGCGACAGGATCACGAGCGAGCGCAGCGCGGCGGTGTCCCCCGCGCCCTCGAGCACGGCGGCCGAGGTCTCGTCGCAGGAGGTCTCGATGCCGAGGATGAGGCTCATTGCAGCGCCGGCCCCGGCCGGTCAGTCGGCGCCCGGCGCGGAGATGCCGAGCAGGTCGCGCACGAGCGCCACGTTGTCGGGCGACGTCCAGTCGGCGGCGCCGATCCACTTCTTGCGGATCACGCCGTCGCGGCCGATGACGAACGTCTCGGGATAGCCGGTGGTCTGGAACGCCTTCTCGATCTGCCCGCTGCCATTGTGCAGGATGTCGAAGGTGAGCCCCATGTTGCGTGCATAGGCGCGGATGGAATCGGCGCCCGCGGTCTCGTCCACGCTGATCGCCACCACCTTGAGCCCGTGCGGCGCGAACTGCCTGTACAGCGCCTCCAGGCTGGGCATTTCCACCTTGCACGGCTCGCACCACGTGGCCCACACGTTCACGATCACCACGTCGCCCTTGTAGTCGCGGAAGTGCCGCGTGTCGGCCGACGCGGTGATCGTCTGCGCCGCGAACTCCGGCGCGTGCGAGCCGACCTCGACGGGGAACAGCTCGTCGCCGAGCGTGGCCGTGAGCGCCCAGATGCCGAGGGCCAGCACGGCGATGACGCCGAGCACCACGCCCCATTGCTGACGTACGGTCATACGGCCACTCCACAGGCGCGGCGCAGCGCGCCGATCTCGCCCTTCGGGTCCCTGGCCGAGAAGATCGCGTTGCCCGCCACGAAGGTGTCAGCGCCGGCGCTCCACACGCTCGCGATCGTCTCCCGGCTGATGCCGCCGTCCACCTCGAGCAGCGCGCCGCTCTTCGCGTCGTCCAGCATGCGGCGCGCGCGGCGCACCTTGTCCACCGAGTGCGGGATGAACTCCTGCCCGCCGAACCCCGGGTTCACGGTCATCACGAGCAGCAGGTCCACGTCATCGAGCACCTCGCCCACGGCGCTCAGCGGCGTGGACGGGTTGATGGCGACGCCGGCGCGGCAGCCGCGCTCGCGGATGTGCACGAGCTGGCGCTGCAGGTGCGGCGCGACTTCCGCGTGGATGGTCATGCCCGTCGCGCCGGCATCGGCAAATGGCTGGAAGTACTTCTCCGGTTCCACGACCATCAGGTGCACGTCCAGCGGCAGGTCGGTCAGGCGGCGCACGGTGTCGATCACCTTGGCGCCGAAGGTGAGGTTGGGCACGAACACGCCGTCCATGACGTCGATGTGCAGCCAGTCGGCGCCACCCTCGACGCACATGGCCACCTCGTCGGCCAGCCGGCTGAAGTCGGCGGACAGCAGCGACGGGGCGATGCGGACGGTCATGGCGTGCCTCCTCCAGAGACGCTCACGTTCACTCGGGTGCCAGTGGGGACGAAGGCTGCCGCGGCCGGTGCCTGGTGCGTGATCACCGCGTCCGGCTTGAGGTCGCCGCCCCCTTCAATCGTAACGTCTCCCAGCGCGAGCCCCAACTGCTCGAGCAGGATGCGCGCTTCCTCCACCGTGCGGCCGTTCAGGTCGGGCGTGCCGACGCTGTCCACGGGCGCGGCGGGCGCCTGCGGCGTGGTGTCGCGCACGGCCACGCTGCGCATTCCCGCGCTGACGTCGAGCACGACGACGGTGCCAAGCGGCTGGCGGCTGCCGGCCTCCGGTGCCTGCGCGACTACGGTGTTCTTTGGTGTCTCCTGCGCGCGCGACTCGCCGCGGTCGGCCTTGAACCCTGCCTGCCGCAGCCGCTGCACGGCGGCGTCGTACTGGAGCCCGGTCACGTTCGGCACCTTTGCGTCGGGCGGCGGCGCGCCCGGCGGAAAGATGAACAGCGCGACGAGCGCGTACGCGAGCCCGAAGCCGAGCACGGCCGCGCCGACGACCGGGAGCCATCGGCGCGCAAACGACTGCTGCTTCACGCCAGTCTCCGCAGGCGCGCGGCGAACGAGCCGTCCGCGCCGTGCCGCTGTGGCAGCACGCGCAGGCGGCCGGCGTCGAGCACCGTCGGGGGCACCGCGCCCTCGGGCGGCGGCTCGAGCTGCCAGCCCGGGTTGTTGGCCAGGAAGCGCTCCACCTGCGCGTCGTTCTCCTCGACTTCCAGCGAGCACGTGCTGTACACGAGCAGTCCGCCCGGCTTCACGATGGACGCCGCCGAGCGCAGCAGCGCGCCCTGGATGGCGCTCATCACCGCCAGGTCCGACACCTTGAGCCGCCAGCGCGCGTCGGGATGCCGGCGCAGCGTGCCGGTGCCCGTGCACGGCGCATCGAGCAGCACGGCGTCCACGTCGCGTACCGCGGGAAAGCGCGCGTCGGCCACGTACGGGACCACGTTCGCAAGTTCCAGCCGGCGCATGTTCCCGATGACGCGCTGCAGCCGCACCCACGAGGCGTCGCTCGCCAGCACGACGCGCGCGGTGCGCGCGAGCTCGGTGGACTTGCCGCCCGGCGCCGCGCACAGGTCCGCCACGGTCGCCCCCTCGGGCACGGCCGCGTACATCGTGACCAGCGTGCTCGCCGGGTCCTGCACGTGGAAGAGTCCCTTGCGGAACGCGCCCAGCTCGGTGAGCGATGCGATCGGTCCCGCCAGGCGGATGCTATCCGCCACCAGCGGCGCTTCCGCGACGTCCACGCCCGCGGCCTCGAGCATCGCCTCGAGCTGCTCGCGCACCACGTGCACGGGGCGCACGATGATCGGCGCCTCCGTGTTGTTGCTCTCGAGCAGCCGACGCGTGTCGTCCTCGCCCCAGCGCGCCACCCAGCGCGCCACGAGCCACCGCGGATGCGAATATTCCACCGCCAGCGCCTCAATGGGATCGGCGCTCGCGGGGAGCACGAGCGCCTCGCGCTCGCGGTCCAGCCGGCGGAGCACGGCGTTGGCCAGCTTGGCCGGCCCATGGCCCGCCCGGTGCTTGGCCAGCTCCACCGTCTGCGCGATGGCCGCGTACGCGGGCACGCTGCGCATCTCCAGGAGCTGGTACGCGCCGAGCCGCAGCAGGTCCAGCAGCTCGGCGTCCACGCGGCCCAGCCCGCCGCGGATGCGCTCGCCGAGCAACGCGTCCAGGCGGCCGCGCATGCGCAGCATGCCGTACGCCAGCTCGCGCGCCCAGCGGCGATCGCGTGCGTCGAGCAGGGCGCTGCGCCGGTCGAACGCGACATCCAGCAGCTCGCCGCGCCGCACGTCCGCGCACACCTCCGCCGCGACGAGGCGCGCGTCGGTCACCCCGGCGGTGCGGGGGAGCGTCTCGGGCGATTGTCCGGGGCGGTGGTCGGTGGCCATGCTGCGCGGGGACTCAAGTGGTCGGGCAGCGGGCACGAGCCCGCGCCGTCAACCATGAAAGATACTCGCCCTGCGGCTGCGGCGGCTGCCCGCGCCCTCAGGCGCCGGGCGGCAGGGAGAACCGGGCGCCCACGGCCACGCCGCGCCCCCGGGCCCACTGGGCCGGCGCCATGCGCTGCTTGCCCGCCGGATGGACGGCGGCGATGCGCACCGCGCCCGTGCCGCAGGCGACGGTCATGCCATCGTCGTCGATGGCGAGCACCTCGCCCGCCGCGCCGGCGGCCTCGGTGCTGCGCCGCGCGCCGAAGCACTTCACGTCTGCGCCCTCCAGCGAGGCCAGCGCGCCGGGCTTCGGGTCGTACGCGCGGATGGTGCGCGAGACGACGTCGGCCGGGGCGCGCCAGTTGATGCGCGTCATCTCGCGGTCGATCTTGGGCGCGTACGTCGCGCGCGCGTCGTCCTGCGGTTCCTCCACCGCGGCGCCGACGTCGATCAGCGCCAGCGCCTCGATCAGCGCGGCGGCGCCCATCTCCGACAGGCGCAGCGCCAGCTCGCCCGCCGTCTCGTCCTCGTAGATCTCGGCGTGCGCGCGCAGCAGGACGGGCCCCGCGTCGAGCGCCGGGACCATGCGCATGATGGACACGCCCGTCTGCTCGAACCCCTCGCGGATGGCGGCCTGCACCGGCGCCGCGCCGCGCAGCAGCGGCAGCAGCGACGCGTGGATGTTCAGCGTGCCGTGCGGCGGCAGGTCGATCGCGGCCTGCGGCAGGATGTGGCCGTAGGCGACGACGGCGGAGATGTCAGGCGCGAGGTTGCGGAGCTGCGCCAGGAACTCGTCGCCGCGCGGGCGCTCGGGCTGGAGGACGGGGATGCCCTCGGCCGCCGCGACCTGCTTCACCGGCGGCGCCACGCGCTCCGAGCGCGACCGGCCCACCGGCTTGTCAGGCTGCGTGACGACGCCGACGACATCGAATCCCTCGCCGATCAGCGCGCGCAGCGGCGGCACGGCGAACTCGGGAGTCCCCCAGAACAGCACCCGCACTCACAGCTCCTCGTCGCGGTGATGGTGCTCCGCGATCTCCTCGGCGCTCAGCCGCCGGATGAAGCCCGGGTACTTCTCCTTCTCCTTCATCCACTTGTTCAGCGCGCTGCGGCGCTTGAGCACGCTCAGGTAGTCGATGAACAGCGTGCCGAACAGGTGGTCGATCTCGTGCTGCATGCACACGGCCATCAGGCCGTCGGCGGCGTACTCGCGCGGCTGGCCGTCGCGGTCCAGCGCGCGCACGGTCACGCGCCCCGCGCGCTCCACGTCGGCGTAGATGTCGGGAATCGAGAGGCAGCCCTCCTCGGTCTTCACCTTGCCCGACTTCTCGACGATCTCCGGGTTGATGAGCACGACCCGCTCGCCCTCGATCTCGATCACGGTGAGCCGCTCGCGGCGGCCCACCTGCGGCGCGGCCAGCCCGATCCCCTTGGCGGCGTGCATCGTCTCGAACATGTCGTCGATGAGCGCCTGCAGCTCCGGCGTGAACTCGGTGACCGGGATGGTCTCCTCACGCAGGATCGGGTCGCCGAGGACGCGGATCTCGAGCAGCGCCATTACGCCTGCGAGACCTCGTTGCCGGCCATGATCTTGGCGATGCGCCCGCGCTCGACCACCAGGCGCGACTCGCCCGACCTGATGGTGACACGGTCGTCCATCGTCTTCTTCGGCGTGCCGTCCTGCACGCTCTCCTTGATGTGCACCACCTCGCCGACGATGCCGCCGGTGGTCACGACCTCGTCGCCCTTCTTGAGGCTGGCCAGCGCATCCTCGTGCTTGCGCCGCTGCTTCTGCTGCGGGCGGATGAGCAGGAAGTAGAAGATCGCGACGATGGCGGCGATCTGGATCAGGAACGGCGTCAGGGCGCTCTGGCCGCCGGGGGCCGGCGCCATCGCGAGCAGGAACGGGAACATGGGTGTCATGCGCGGGTGCGGGGACGTGAGTGGTAGCGGTCCAGCCACTGCTGGCTCCAGCCATCAAAGGTGCCGTGGCGGATGGCGTCGCGCGCCTGCCGCATCAGCGTCACGAGGAAATGTACATTGTGCAGGGACAGGAGGCGCAACGCCAGCATCTCGTCAGCCAGGAACAGGTGCCGGATGTAGGCGCGCGAGAAGCGGCGGCAGGCCGCGCACTCGCACGACTCGTCCAGCGGGCGCGGGTCGGCGCGGAACTCGGCCCGCTTGATGTTGAGCCGCCCGTCCGGCGTGAACGCGGCGCCGTTGCGTCCCATGCGCGTGGGCGCCACGCAGTCGAACAGGTCCACGCCGCGACGCACGCCCTCCACCAGGTCCTCCGGGAAGCCGACGCCCATGAGGTAGCGCGGGCGGTCCCGGCGCAGCGCGTCGTCCACGACTTCGAGCATCGCGTACATGTCGGGCTTGGCCTCGCCCACGGAGAGCCCGCCGATGCCGAAGCCGCGCCAGTCGTCCAGTGACTGGATGGCGTCAGCGGCCTCCCGCCGCAGCCCGGCGTGGATGCCCCCCTGCACGATCGGGAACAGCGCCTGCGGCGCGTCGTGGTCCAGCGCGTGGAACGCCGTGCGGCAGCGCGACAGCCAGCGGATGCTGCGCTCGCTCGCGTCGCGCGCCGTCGCGGCGTCGCTCTGTCCCGGGATCACGTGGTCGAACTGCATGATGACGTCAGCGCCGAGGTTGCGCTCGATCTCCATCACCGACTCGGGGGTGAAGTGGCGCCGCGAGCCGTCCACGTGGCTCTGGAACTCGACGCCCTCCTCGCGAACAGTGCGCAGCGACGCGAGCGAGAACACCTGGAAGCCCCCGGAATCGGTGAGGATCGGGCGGTCCCAGTGCATGAAGCGATGGAGGCCGCCCATCGCGCGCACCAGCTCGTCGCCGGGGCGCAGGTGCAGGTGGTACGCGTTGGCCAGGATCATCTGCGCGTGCATCGCGTGCAGGTCGTCGGGGTCGAGCCCCTTGACCGAGGCCAGCGTGCCGACGGCCATGAACGCGGGGCTCTCCACGTCGCCGTGCGGGGTGGTGAAGACGCCGGCGCGCGCGGCGCCCTGCGTCGCGTCAATGCGGAAGGTGAACGGTGCGGTCATCCAGGGATGGTCAGTGCGGCACGGGGTGCGATGCGGTCATCCGACGATGGCCATTGCGTCGCCGTACGAGTAGAAGCGGTAGCGCTGCGCCACCGCTTCCCGGTACGCGTGCATGGTGAGGTCGTACCCCGCCATCGCGGCAACGAGCATGAGCAGCGTGGAGCGCGGCAGGTGGAAGTTCGTGATCAGCCGGTCGACCACGCGAAAGGCGTACGGCGGCCGGATGAAGATGTTCGTCTCGCCCTGGCCGGGCACGACGGTGCCGTCGGGCTGCGCGACGCTCTCCAGCGTGCGCACGACAGTCGTGCCCACGGCCCAGAGCTTGGCGCCGCCGGCGCGCGCCGCGTTGACCTGCTGCGCGGTCTCGGGCGTGACGCGGTACCACTCCTCGTGCATGACATGCTGCGACGGGTCCTCCACCTCCACCGGCTTGAAGGTGCCGGCGCCGACGTGCAGCAGGACGTTCGCGCGTCGCACCCCCTTGGCTTCGAGGGCGGCCAGCAGCCGCGGCGTGAAGTGCAGCCCTGCGGTGGGCGCCGCGACCGAGCCGCGCTCCTGTGCGTACACGGTCTGGTAGCGTTCCACGTCCTCGGGACGGTCCAGGCGCTCGATGTACGGCGGCAGCGGCACGTGCCCGTGGCGCTCGAGCGCGTCGTCCACGCTGCCGTCCACGTCCAGCCGCACGACGCGTGTGCGCCGCTCGGTGACCGACTCGATGACGACGTCGAACCCGGGCGCCACGTGGACGACGCGTCCCGGCTTGAGCTTGCCGCCCGGCGAGACCATCGCCTCGAAGCGCCGGTCATCGAGCGGGCGCAGCAGGAACACCTCGGCCGGGGCGCCGGAGTCGCGGTGACCGAGCAGCCGCGCGCGGAAGACACGCGTCGTGTTGAGCGCGAGCACGTCGCCGGCCGGGATCAGGTCGGCCAGGTCGCGGAAATGGTGGTGCTCGATCGTGCCCGAGGTCCGGTTGACGACCATCAGCCGGCTCGCGTCGCGCGGCTCGACCGGTGTCTGCGCGATGAGGTCCGGGGGGAGGTGGAAGTCGAAGTCGCTGGTGAGCATGAGTAAATAAAAGCGCAAGACCGGGTACTGCGCAGGACCGGATACTGCGCACAGCCGGGAACGGCGCAGGACCGAAACCGCGAGGGAACGGCGCAGGACCGAAACCGCGAGGGAACAGCGCAGGACCGAACCCGCGAGGACAGCGCAGGGCCGGGAACGCGAACCCAGCGCACGAGGGAACTCACTCTTTCCCGCGGCCACTTGTCGCTCCGCGACTCGTCTCTCGTA
>DASZRI010000464.1:0-2506 GCA_035549215.1 Gemmatimonadaceae bacterium
AGCTGCCCGCGGAGCATGTCGGCCAGCCCGGTCAGGAACTGCCCGAAATCCACGCCGGCGTCGGCCAGGCGGGCGACCAGCGGAAAGACCTCGCCCGCACGCCGCGCGGCCACGAGGTCCAGCACCGCGATGAACTCGTCCTCGGCCACGAGGCCGAGGGCCTCGCGCACCCGCGCCGCCGTGAGCGTGCCGTCGCCCATGGACAGCACCTGGTCGGTGAGGCTCAACGCGTCGCGCATGGAACCGTCGGCCGCGCGCGCGATCATGGCCAGCGCGTCCGCGTCGGCCGTCACCTGCTCGCGCGCGAGCACCGTCTCGAGGCGGGCGCGGATGTCGGCCGCGCCCATGCGCTTGAAGTCGAACCGCTGCAGGCGGCTGAGCACCGGCGCGGCCGCCTGCGCGATCTTCTGCGGCTCCGTGGTGGCGAACACGAACACGACGCGCGGCGGCGGCTCCTCGAGGATCTTGAGCAGCGCATTCCATGCCTCGCGCGTGAGCATGTGCGCCTCGTCCACGATGTAGACCTTGTACCGCTCGTCGCCCGAGGGGGCGTACATGGCCCGCTCGCGCAGCTCACGGGCGTCGTCCACGCCGCGGTTGGATGCGGCGTCGATCTCCACGACGTCCAGCGACGCGCTGCCGCTCCAGATGCGCTGGCAGGACGCGCACTCCCCGCACGGCTCGCCGTCCTCGCGCTTGTTCTCGCAGTTGAGCGCCATGGCCAGCACGCGCGCGAGCGTCGTCTTGCCGACGCCGCGCGGGCCGCACAGCAGGTAGCCGTGTGCCACGCGCCCGCGCGCGATGGCGCCCTTCAGCGTATTCGCCACGTGCGACTGCACGGCGACTTCGGCAAAGGTGCGCGGGCGATACTTGCGGGCGAGGGCGAGCGACATGCGGCGTGGCGAGGGGAGCAGGAACGGCGACCCGCGGCTCAATCCCGGATGCGGGACGTGAGATGAGGCTGGGCCCTGCCTCAATCTACACGCGCGGCGGGGCGCCGAAAGTTGCGCGAGCCGACCGGCAGCGCTGGCGCGCTGGCGGCCCCAAAAAGAAATGCGCGGGCGTGGCCTTCCCGATGGGGAAGTCACGTCCCGCGCAGTGTTCCAGGCCTGACGAAGCGACGCAGGACACCTCATGCCGCTGCTGCCTGCGGGGCCCTGACGGAGTTAGAAGGCCCACGCCCTCCGGGACCTGGAACGAAGTAAAGCTAGCCCGTTGCGCCCCGCCCCTCAAGCGCCGCCGCCAGGACCTGCGCCGCCTGTTTCACCTGCCCCGCGCTCACGTCCAGGTGCGTCACGGCGCGGATGCGTGTCGGCGACCACGCCGACAGCAGGACGCCCTGCGCGGCGCACGCCCTGGTGATGTCGCCGGCCACGCGGCCCGCGGGCAGGTCCACCATCACGATGTTCGTCTGCGGCGCCACGACGTGGCACCCGCCCGCACTGTCCACGATCCGTGCGAACTCGCGCGCGTGCTCGTGGTCCTCGGCCAGGCGCGCCAGGTTGTGCTCCAGCCCGTACAGCGCGCCCGCAGCCACGATGCCCGACTGGCGCATGGCACCGCCAAAGCGCTTGCGGACGTACCACAGCTCGTCGACGAGCGCCGCGGACGCAGCCACGGCGGCGCCGATGGGCGCGCCCAGCCCCTTGCTGAACGCGACCATCACCGTGTCGGCGCACGCTGCCAGGTCCGCCAGCGGCGTGCCGGACGCCACGGATGCGTTCCACAGGCGCGCGCCGTCGAGATGCACGGGCAGCCCCTGCTCCGTGGCGAACGCGCGGATCGCCTGCATGTCGGCCAGCGGCAGGATGCGGCCTCCCGCGCCGTTGTGCGTGTTCTCCACGCAGACCAGGCTGGCCCGCGCCAGGTGCCGTGCCCGCGGACGCACCATGCGTCGCATGTCCTCTGCCGACGCGACGACGCCCGAGGCGGGCACCGGGCGGATCTGCACGCCGCTCAGCGCGGCGGCAGCCGCGACCTCCCACTGGATGATGTGCGCCTCGGCGTCGAGCAGGATCTCGGTGCCCGGGCGCGTGTGGACGTTCACCGACGCCTGGTTGGCCATGACGCCGCTCGGGAAGAAGAGCGCCTTCTCCTTGCCCAGCAGCTCGGCCACGCGCGCCTCGAGGCGCATGGTGGTCGGGTCGCCGTCGCGCTCGTCGTCGCCGACTTCCGCATCCGCCATTGCGCGGCGCATCGCCGCACTCGGCCTGGTCACCGTGTCACTGCGCAGGTCAATCGGTTGCACGGGGCTGGACTCCCTTGTCGATACAGGCGGCAGGACGCCGGCAGCGGCGCCCCGCGACAGTCAGTGGGTGAAGACTTCGCGGCGCAGCCGCCGCACGTGGCGCAGGTCGTACACCTGCCCGACCTCGCCGCCCAGGATGAAGATGATCGCCGCGTAGTACACCCAGACCACGACGATCACGATCGCGGCCAGCGTGCCGGTGTACATGGAGCCCGGGTTGAATGACCGGACGATCCACGCGAACACGACCTTGGCGAG
>DASZRI010000465.1:0-3273 GCA_035549215.1 Gemmatimonadaceae bacterium
GGCTGGACGCGTACCCTGCGCGGTGGTCGCGACGACCGGCACCACGAGCACGACGGCGTTGGATCCCGTGGCAGCGATCGCCAGCGTGGCGCGCGCGCATGACCTGTGGCTGCACGTGGACGCCGCGATGGCGGGCTCCGCCATGCTGCTGCCCGAGTGCCGGTGGATGTGGGAGGGCATCGAGCACGCCGATTCGCTGGTGCTCAACGCGCACAAGTGGCTGGGCGTGGTGTTCGACTGCTCGCTGTACTACGTGCGCGACCCGCAGCACCTGGTGCGCGTGATGTCCACCAACCCCAGCTACCTGCAGAGTGCCGCCGACGGGCGCGTGCGGAACTATCGCGACTGGGGGATCCCGCTGGGGCGCCGCTTCCGCGCACTGAAGCTCTGGTTCATGCTGCGACTCGAAGGGCTGGAGTCGCTGCGCGCGCGCCTGCGCCGCGACATGGCCAATGCGCAGTGGCTGGCGGGCCAGGTAGGGCAGGCGCCTGGCTGGCGCGTGCTCGCGCCCGTTCGGCTGCAGACGGTGTGCGTGCGCCACGAGCCGCCCGGACACTCCGGCGACGCGCTCGACGCGCACACGCTGGGGTGGGTGGACCGCGTCAACCGCTCGGGCGAGGCGTACCTGACGCCGGCCACGCTGGACGGGCGATGGATGGTGCGCGTGTCCATCGGCGCCGAGGCGACCGGGCGCGAGCACGTCGACGCGCTGTGGCGCGTCATGCGAGAGGCGGCGGAGGCCTAAGGACGCGCCGCGCCCTGGTACCGCGGGCGCAGGCGCTCCAGGATGTACGCCGTGTTGAGCAGCGCTGCGTGCGACAGCGCCTGCGGAAAGTTGCCAAGCTGCTCGCCGGTGTCGGGGTCGATCTCCTCGGCCATCAGCCCCAGGTGGTTCACGCGGCCGAGCAGCGACTGGAAGATGCGCTCCCCCTCGTCGAAGTCGCCGATGAGCAGCAGCGCCTGCGCCAGCCAGAAGCAGCAGACGATGAACGCGCCCTCGTCCCCGGAGAGCCCGTCCGGCGCGCGATAGCGATACAGCAGGTCGTCGTGCCCGGCGCGGAGTTCGCGGCGCACAGCCTCCACCGTGCTGCGCACGCGCGGGTCGCTGTGTGGCAGGAAGTGCACCTTGGGGATGACGAGCAGCGCCGCGTCCAGTTGCGTCTCGCCGTATGCCTGGACGAACGTCTGGCGCGACGCGTCCCAGCCGTTGGCGAGCACGTCGGCGTGCACGGCCTCCGCGGCGTGGCGCCACAGGTCGAGGTCCGCGGGCAGCCCCTGGCGCGTGGCGATGCCGATCGCGCGGTCCAGCGCCGCCCACGCCATCACCTTGCTGAAGACGTAGTGCTTGGGTTCCTGCCGCGCCTCCCAGATGCTGAAGTCGGGCTCGTGCCAGTGGTGCGCCGTCCAGTCCACGAGGTCGCGCAGCACCTTCCACAGCCCCTCGCTCACCTGCTGGTGGCGCGACCAGATGGCAAGCGTCTCCAGCAGCTCGCCATACACGTCGAGCTGGAATTGCGTGGCCGCGCCATTGCCCACGCGCACGGGCCGCGCGCCGCGGTACCCGGACAGGTGATCCAGCACCTGCTCGGTGAGCTCGCGCCGGCCGTCGATGCCGAACATGATCTGGATGTGCTGGCTGGCGCCGCGCCGCGAGACGCGCTTCAGGAACTGCAGGAACGCGTGCACCTCATCGGGGAAGCCAAGCCGGTCCAGCGCAAAGACGACAAACGCCGAATCGCGCAGCCAGGTGTAGCGGTAGTCCCAGTTGCGCCCGCCGCCGGGCTGCTCGGGCAGTGACGTGGTCGGGGCCGCGACGATGGCGCCCGTGGGCTGGTACTGGCACAGCTTGAGCGCGAGTGCGCTGCGCTCCACCACGTCGCGATACGGGCCGGCGTAGTCGAGCTGCGCCGTCCACTGCGTCCACCACTTGCGCGTCGCCTCGTACTTCTGCGCCGGGCGATAGTCGTCCACGGCGTGCACATCGTCGTCGTCGAAGCGCAGCACGAACCACGTGGAGGTTCCGCCGCGCAGCCGCAGGGTGCACGCGGCCGTTGCCGCGGCCAGCTCCCACCGCGTGCCGGGCGGCGCGGCCAGGGTGAGCGCGTCATCGTGGCCGTCCCACGCCACGAGCCCGTGCTGGCGAATGATGAACGACGGGGCGCGCTGTGCGTAGTGGAAGCGCGGGGCGAACGTCACGCGGACATCCAGCACGCCGCGCACCACCCGCACGCGCCGGTGGATCTCCGCGCAGGTGCCGCGCCCCGGCCCGACCGGCATGAAGTCGGTGACCTCGAGCGCGCCGGCCGGCGAGGTGAACGTCGTCACGAGCACGTTGGTGCCGGGGATGTACCGCTGCGCGGTGGACCACGCGCCCGTGTCCACGTCGGCCGGCGCGATGCGCCATCCGCCGCCGCGTTCCGCGTCGAGCAAGGACGCGAACACGCTCGGTGCGTCGAAGCGCGGCGCGCACCACCAGTCCACGGTCCCGTCGCGCGCGACGAGCGCCGCCGTGTGCAGGTCACCGATTACGCCGTGGTCGCCGATGGCCGGGGTGCGCGCGGCGTCCGTCGCGCGGGGAGCAGCAGGTGCGGGAGAGTGCATGGTGTGGCGAGTGGTCATCCGGCGCTGGCGGCAAAGCCGCCGGCGGCAAGCCAGCGCAGCAGCTGGATCACTGCATCCGGATCGGGAAGGCGGAGGTCCGCCGTGGAGGTGTGCGCCGGGGCCGCGACGCAGATGGAGCGCCCGATGCCGTGCAGCGACTCGAACGCGTCCTCGTCGGTGACGTCGTCCCCGATGTACAGGGCGCGCACGCGCGACGCCCAGTCGGCGCCGTGGCGGCGCGCGAGCAGGTACAGCACCGCGCGTCCCTTGTGCCACTCCACCGGCGGGCGCCCCTCCACGATGCGCTTGCCGCGCAGCGTGTGCAGCCCCAGGCGGCGCAGGATGCGCTCGGCGTCGCGCTCCACGCGGCGCACATCGGCGTCGGCCACGTGACGCAGGTGGAGCGCCAGCGTCGCCGCCTTGCGTTCCACCCAGGCACCGGGCACGTCCAGCGCGGCCAGCGCCTGGGACGCGCGGTCCAGCGCCGCCGCGGTGTCCGCAAGCGCCTCGTGCTGGAACGTGAGGCCCGGGCCCTCGATGGTGAACCCGTGATCACCCACGTACGTGAGCCCCGGCACGTTCACCATCTGCTTCACGTCGGCCAGCGCACGCCCGGACACGATCGCGACGTCGAGCGCGGGGTTGCGCGCGGCCTGCAGCAGCACCTCGCGC
>DASZRI010000466.1:0-12284 GCA_035549215.1 Gemmatimonadaceae bacterium
GTGGACGCGCTGCCCGTCGGCCTGTACGTGATCGATCGCGACTATCGCGTCCGGGCGTGGAACAGCACGCGCGAGGCGGGCATCCAGGGCGTGGCGCGTGAGCGCGTGCTCGGCCAGTCGGTGTTCGACGTCCTGCACCGCCAGCCCGCCGACATCCTGCGCGCCGAGTTCGAGGAGCTGTTCGCCACGGGCCGCCTCCAGCAGTTCCAGGCGGAGTCCGACGCGTCGGGCGAGCGGCGCGTCTATCGCCTGACCAAGATCCCCATGCGGCTGGGCGGCGGCGAGATCACGCACGCCATCACCATCGGCGAGGACATCACCGACTGGAAGATGGCGGAGGAGCGCATCGCGCAGAGCGAGAAGCTCGCCGCGCTGGGCACGCTCGCGGCCGGTGTCATGCACGAGATCAACAACCCGCTGGCGACCATCGCCGCGGCGGCCGAGGCGCTCGAGACGCGCGTCCGCGAGGGCACGGTTGCGGCGGATGCGCTCAACGCGGCGCTGGACGACACCCTGTCGCTGATCGCCGAAGAGGTCCGGCGGTGCACGGGGATCGTGAACAGCGTGCTGTCGTTCAGCCGCCCGCAGCCGGCGGAGCGGGGCCCGGTGGACCTGAACGCCGTCGTCGAGCGCACGCTGTTCCTGCTGCGCCACCACCCGCGCTTCCGCCACGTGCGCGCGCAGGTGGAGGCCACGGCCGGCCTCCCCATCGTCGAGGCGAGCGAGGAGCAGCTCGTGCAGGTGCTCATGGCGCTGCTCTTCAACGCCATGGACGCGATGCGCGACCAGGGGACGGTGGTGATCCGCACCCGCGGGTTGTCGGACCCGCCGCGCGTCTTCCTCGAGGTGCAGGACGAGGGCGACGGGATCGCGCCGGCGCACCTGCGACGGATCTTCGAGCCGTTCTTCACCACGAAGCCAGTGGGGCGGGGCACCGGCCTCGGCCTCTCCGTGTGCTATTCGATCATCGCCGACCACGGTGGCCGCATCGACGTGCAGAGCCAGCCGGGGCGCGGTGCCACCTTCCGCGTCGAACTCCCTGTCCGTCCTGCCCATGAGTGACGAACCCGCGATTCGCATCCTGATCGCCGAGGACGAGGCGCGCCTGGCCGAGATCCTCGCCTCGTACCTGCACGGCCGCGGCCACCTGGTCCGTACGGTGTCCGACGGGCGCCTGGCGCTGGAGGCCATCCGCACGGAGGCGTTCGACGTCGCGCTGCTCGACATCGTGATGCCCGAGATGGACGGCCTCGAGGTGCTGCGGCAGGTGCGCGACGAGCCCGCGGCGCCGGAGATCATCGTGATCACCGGCAACGCGACGATCGACAACGCGATCCTGGCCATGAAGCTCGGCGCGTACGACTACATGACCAAGCCGTACCGCATGGCGGAGATCGACGTGCTCGTGCGGCGGGCGTGGGAGAAGCGCCAGCTGACGCGCGAGAACCAGTCGCTGCACCGGCGGCTGTCCCGCGTGGACGGCATCCCGCAGATCGTCACCGGCTACACCCCCATGCAGGCGGTGCTGGAGCTCGTCGCCAAGGCGGCGCCGAGCGACTCCCCGGTGCTCATCACCGGCGAGTCGGGCACGGGCAAGGAGCTCGTCGCGCGGCTGATCCACCAGCTCTCGCAGCGCAGCGGGCCGTGGGTGGACCTCAACTGCGCCATGCTCGCGGACGACACGCTGGAGAATGAGCTGTTCGGCTACGAGAAGGGCGCGTTCGCGGGGGCCACGGAGCGCAAGGTCGGCTACCTGGAGCTGGCCACGAACGGCACGCTCTTCCTGGATGAGGTGAGCGAGCTCGAGCCACGCATGCAGGGCAGGTTCCTGCGCGCGCTCGAGCACGGCAGCTACTTCCGCGTGGGCGGGATGCAGCGCGTGGAGATCAACACGCGGCTGGTGACGGCATCCAACCGCGACCTCGAGGCGCTGGCGCGCGACGCGAAGTTCCGGGGCGACCTGCTGTACCGCATCAACACGGTGACGATCGCGCTGCCGCCGCTCCGCGAGCGCGTGGTGGACATCCCGCTGCTCGCGCAGCACTTCCTGCGGCTGTACCGGGGCGACGGCGCGCCGACGCTCTCTCCCGAGGCGATCCAGGTGCTGCAGGAATACCCGTGGCCGGGGAACATCCGCGAGCTGCGCAACGTCATCGAGCGCGCGGTGCTGCTGGCGCGCGGCCCCGTGCTGTCGGCGGCCGACCTGCCGCTGTCGCACGCGATGCCCGCGGCCGGGCTGCCCGGCAGCCGCGCCACGCTCGAGGAGCTCGAGCGCCGGCACATCGAGGCCGTGCTCGCGCACCACGACTGGCACCAGGGGCACGCGGCCGAGGCGCTGGGCATCTCGGCCAAGACGCTCTACCGCAAGATCCGCGAATACGGGCTCAAGCGCCCGTCGCGCGCCTGAGCATGCGAATCCTCGTCATCGAAGACGACCCGACGGTCGGGCAGTACGTGAAGCGCGGGCTCGAGGAGCAGCGCTGGGCCGTGGACCTCGTGCCGGACGGCGAGGAAGGGGAGCGGCTGGCGCTCGGCGGCACCTACGACCTCGTCCTGCTCGACATGCGGCTCCCCGGCAAGGGCGGGCTGGAGGTGCTGCGCACGCTGCGCGACAAGGGGTTCCAGCGGCCCGTGCTGGTGCTCACGGCGCAGGACGCCGTGGACGCGAAGGTGACGACGCTGCGCGCCGGCGCCGACGACTACGTGACCAAGCCGTTCGCGTTCGAGGAACTGCTGGCGCGCGTGGAAGCACTGGCGCGGCGGCCGCGCGCGATCGCGTCGCCCGTGCTGCGCGTGGGTGACCTGGAGCTGGACCAGGGCACGCGCGAGGTGCGCCGCGGCGGCACGCTCATCGACCTCACCCCCAAGGAGTTCACCGTGCTGGAGTACCTGATGCGCCACGAGGGACGCGTCATGAGCCGCACGCTGATCACCGAGTATGCGTGGGGCTACCACTTCGACCCGGGCACGAACATCGTGGACGTGGTGATCAACCACCTGCGCAAGAAGGTGGACGCCGGGCACGCCCGGAAGCTGATCACGACCGTGCGCGGCGTCGGCTACATGATCAAGGGCTGAGGAGCCACCGCGTCGCATGGCCGGAACACGCGCCCGCCTGACCACGGCCTATGCCGGCCTGCTGGTCGCCACGATGGTCGCCTTCGGCGCCGCGCTGTACTTCGCGCGCCGGGCCGCGGCGTACGAGCAGCTCGGCGTGCGGGCCGCGGCGCAGGCCTCCAACGTGCTGGACGCGATCAGCGACGCGCGCGTGCAGGGCACCCCGATCACGCAGGCCGTGCAGACCGGGTTCGGCGGCACGGTGAACCAGGCCTCGCCCGAGCTCCTCAAGCTGCTCGGCCGCATGCCCGGGTACTTCATCGTGTTCGACGTGCAGAACCGCGTGCTGTACACGTCGTTCGCGCTGAGCCTGCTGGCGCGCGCGGACCAGGACACGGTGTACTCCGTGGCGCGGCTGCTCCGCGAGGACGGCCCGGCGGCCATCGTCCCGCTGCCGCAGGACAGCGTGCTGCACGAGCGCATCCTGATGGTGGCGCGGCGCGACACGATGGCCGGCACGGCGATCTCGCGCATCGTCGGCGGCGTGCCGACGGTGACCGCCGACCTGGCGCCGCAACTGCTCGTGGGGACCATGCTGCTCCTCGCGCCGGTGGTGCTGCTCATCTCGCTGGCGGCGGCGTACTACCTGGCCGGCCGCGCGTTCCAGCCGGTGGAGGTGCTGATCAACGAGGTCGAGGCGATCACCGACGGCCGCAGCCTGCACCGGCGCCTGCCCACCGAGGCGGCGGACGACGAGATCGCGCGGCTGGCCGAGACGCTCAACCGGATGATCGCGCGCCTGCAGGCGTCGTTCGGCGCGCTGCGCCGGTTCACGGCCGACGCCAGCCCCGAGCTCAAGACGCCGCTCACCGTGCTGCGCGCCGACCTCGAGCGGGCGATGAACCCGCGCACGCCGCAGGCCGACCGGCTCGTCGCGCTCGAGGAGGCAATGCAGGAGACGGCGCGCATGGCGGACCTCGTGGACTCGCTGCTCACGCTCGCCCGTGCCGACGAGGGACGGTTCGACCTGCACCGCGAGCTGGTGCACCTCGAGCCGCTCGTGCGCGAGGTGAGCGAGACCGCGCTTATCCTCGGCGAGCACGCGGGGCTCACCGTGAGCCTGCCGCTCCTGGAGGATGCCGTCGTGATGGGCGACCGCACGCGGCTGCGGCAGCTGTTCCTCAACCTGGTCACCAACGCCATCAAGTACACGCCGCGCGGCGGCCGCGTGGAGATGACGCTGAGCCATCGCAACAACAACGAGGTGGCGTTCGCCGTGCGCGACACCGGCATCGGCATCTCGGCGGCGGACCTGCCGTACGTGTTCGACCGCTTCTGGCGCGCCGACCGGGCGCGCTCGCGGGCGTCCGAGCGCGGCGGGTTCGGGCTCGGGCTGGCGATCAGCAACTGGATCGTCCAGGCGCACGGCGGGACGCTGAGCGTGCAGTCGCGCCTCGGGCGCGGGAGCGTGTTCACGGTGCTCCTGCCGATGGTCGTCCCCGAGGAGGCGGCCGGCGCGCCGCCCGTCGCGCCCGAGGGCGCGTGAGCCCGTCACCGACGTCTCACCCGGCTTTCATCGTTTTTTAATCTCCGGGCCATTCCGCTCCAATCTTCGGGGCGTAGGTTACCTCCCGGATTCCCGGTGTCACATCCTTCCCCTTGGCAGGATCATCGAGGACATGTTCAACAACCTGATTGAATCGAAGGCCAAGAAGCAGCGGACGGCGGGCGGCATGCTGCTCAGCCTCGTCGTGCACACCGTGCTGATCACGGCCGCGGTGTACGGCACGCTGCAGGCGGGGCAGAAGATCGAGAAGATCAAGGCGGAGAAGGTCACGTTCGCCGAGATCAAGAAGAAGGAGCCGCCGCCGCCCAAGGAGACGCCCAAGCCGCCTCCGCCGAACGTGGTGGCCTCGCCGCCGCCGCCGAAGGGCTTCCAGGTGCTGACGGCGCCGATCAAGATCCCCGACGTGCTGCCCAAGATCGACCTGTCCAAGGCGGTCACCAATGAAGCCGACTTCAGCGGCAAGGGCGTGCAGGGCGGCATCGCGAAGGGCGTGGTCGGCGGCACCGCCCCGGTGACGCAGGACCAGACGTACTTCGAGTTCCAGGTCGAGAAGCAGGTGGGGGTGATGCCGGGCCAGCAGGGGCCGCGCTACCCCGAGATGCTCCGCTCGGCCAACGTCGAGGGCGAGGTCGTGGCCTCGTTCGTGGTGGACACCACCGGCCGGGCCGACATGAACACCTTCAAGGTGATCAAGTCCACGCACGACCTGTTCACCAACGCGGTCCGCAACGCCCTGGCGAACATGCACTTCTATCCTGCCGAGATCGGCGGGCACAAGGTGAAGCAGCTGGTGCAGCAGCCGTTCGTGTTCAACCTGTCCAACCACTAGACCCCACTGACGGCTGCACGCTGGAACGCCGTCCCTCACGAATCCCTCACCGGAGCATAACGAACAATGGATGTCTCACTGCTTGGTCTCTGGCACCAGATGGGCTCGTTCGCCAAGGGCATCGTCATCGTGATGGCCCTGATGTCGATCTACTCGCTGACGATCATGGTGTCGAAGTGGTGGAGCCTGCGCCGCGCGCAGAAGGAAACGGTCAAGTTCGCGCCCGAGTTCTCGCAGTTCCTCGAGGAGGACAACCTCACCGAGGCGATCAACCTGGCGGAGAGCTACAAGAAGTCGCACGTCGCCATCGTCCTGGGCGGCGCCCTGGGCGAGGTGAAGCCGCTCATCCAGGACGGCTCGGTCACGGTGTCCGACATCAACTCCTGCGAGCGCGCGGTTGAGCGCAACATGCTGCTCGAGATCACGAACCTGAAGCGCGGCCTGGCGGTGCTGGCCACGGTGGGCGCCACGGCGCCGTTCGTCGGCCTTCTCGGCACGACGATGGGTATCGTGAACGCGTTCACGGGCATGGCGCAGACGGGCTCGGGCGGCCTCGCGGCGATCGGCGGCGGTATCGCCGAGGCCCTGATCACGACGGCGTTCGGCCTCCTCGTCGCCATCCCGGCGGTGTGGTCGTACAACTACTTCACGACGAAGATCGAGAACCTCACGGCCGAGATGACCTACGTCTCCAAGGAGATGATCGACTACCTGATCAAGGGTGTCTCCGGCGAGTTCGGTCGTTCGCGCTTCACCCGGGAGTTCAACGCGTCCGCCAGCGCTGGCAGCCCGATCAAGCAGTAATCCGGCCTCAGCACTGAGGAGCCTGTCTTATGGCCATGTCATCCGGGGGCGGCGGCGGCGTCCAGGCCTCGCCCAACGTGACGCCGATGATCGACGTCATGCTGGTGCTGCTGATCATCTTCATGGTGGTCACGCCGGCACTGCTCGCGGGCTTCAATGCCACGCCCCCCCAGGCGATCAACATCAAGGACCATCCCACCGACGACAACTCCGATCAGGTGCTCGGTCTTGACGTCGACGGGCAGTACTACCTCAACAAGAAGCCGATCAAGTACGAGGACATCGGCCCGACGCTGAAGCAGATCTACGACGCGCGCACCGAGGACAAGGTGCTCTACATCAAGGCGGACAAGAACCTGAAGTACGACAAGGTCCTGGACGTCATGGACATCGCGTCGAAGAACGGCGTCGTCGTGGTCGCGATGATCGGCGAGCAGACCCCGGGGACGGTGTCCACGGTGGCCGGCGACACGAAGGAACCAGCGGGAGGGAATCACTGATGGCAATGTCAGCGGGAGGGGGCGCCGGTCTCAGCAATGAGATCAACGTGACCCCGATGATCGACGTGCTGCTGGTGCTGCTCATCATCTTCATGGCGGCCCTGCCGTCCATGCGGAAGGCGATCGACCTCCAGCTGCCGCAGCCGAACCCGTCGGTGGCCCCGGCCAACGCGAACTCCGACCAGATCGTGCTCGAGGTCGGCGTGAACGGGTGCTTCGCGATCAACAGCGAGCTCGTGACCGAGGACAAGCTCGGCGCGCGCCTCAAGGAGATCTACGATCCGCGCCCCGAGAAGATCATCTTCGTGAAGGGCGACCCGGCGGTGAAGTTCCAGGACGTGATGCACGCCATGGACATCGCCCGTGGCGCCGGCGTGAAGGTCATCGGCGTTCCGCCCAAGGACGCCCCCGGCACCGCGCCGACCGGCACCTGCAAGACCTGATCGCAGCAGGGAAACATCATGCGGCGGACGAACCCTTCGGGGTCCGTCCGCCGTATTACTTTCCGGGAGTGGCGACCACGCGTGCGCCACGCATCCCGCTGCTTCCCGCATGACGACCGCCAGCCACGAGCCAGCCGCCGGGCACACACGCCCGCTACCGTCCCTTGGCCTGCCGCCGGGGCGCGAGGACCGACGCGTGGGCGCGGTCGTGTCCGTGCTGCTGCACGTCCTGGTCATCCTGCTCGTGGTTACGCCCTTCACGTCCACGGCCGTGCTGCGCGAGATGCCGCAGGGCGCCGGGGGCGCGGGGCCTGCCGGCGGCGGTGGTGGTGGCCACGGCGGGACCGGTGGCCAGGCCCGCGAGGCGCGCGAGCTGCTGCGGTACGTGGCCGTCGCACCCGCGCCAAGGCCGCAGGCGCCCGTGGTGGCGCCGCCCGTGCCGCGGCCCAGGCCGCAGGTGGCGCCGCCGCCGAAGCCAGTCCTCCAGCCCGAGCCGGAGAAGGTCGCGGAGCCCGTGGCCCCTCCAGCGCCCGCCAAGGCAGCGGACGTCTCACAGGTGGCGGGCGTGGGCGGCGGCAGCGGGCACGACGGAACCGCCGGCAGTGGGCCGGGGAAGGGCGGCGGCGTGGGCTCGGGCGTCGGCACCGGGCGCGGCTCGGGCTCCGGCCCGGGCACCGGCGGCGGGACGCAGGCCAACTACCCGCCGCAGCCGATCGAGATGTTCCTGCCACCGTACCCGATCCCGTCGGACGTGAAGGGCTTCCACCTCATCGCCGAGTTCGACGTGGACTCCACTGGGCGCGTGCTCACGATGCAGTTCACGCCGACGCCGAATCGCGGCTACAACCGTCGCCTCGAGGACGTGTTCCGCTCGTTCAAGTTCCGCCCCGGCACCACGCCCGACGGCACCCCGCTGCACATGAAGGCGCAGATCGTCGTCGACCTCTACTGATCGACGCCTCGCGCTCTGGCCATCCCCCCTGCGCGGGCTTATACTTTCGTGATCGGCCGCTGTCGGCACACCCTTCCTGCCGACGCCTGCACACTCCCCAGCCCCCACCGGGACCTGCATGTCGACCACGACCGCACCGTCCGACGTGTCCGCGGCGCAGCCGCAGTCAGGGTTCATCAAGGCGATCACGCTCACCGATGCCACGATGCTCGTGGCCGGGGCGATGATCGGATCCGGCATCTTCATCGTCTCGGCGGACATCGGCCGCAGCGTCGGCTCGCCGGGCTGGCTGCTGGTGGCCTGGGTGCTCACCGGGGTCATCACGATGCTGGGAGCGCTGGCGTACGGCGAGCTGGCGGCGATGTTCCCGCGAGCGGGCGGCCAGTACGTGTTCCTGCGAGAGTCCATGAGCCCGCTCGTGGGCTTTTTGTACGGATGGACCCTGTTCACCGTGATCCAGACGGGGACGATCGCCGCCGTCGGCGTGGCGTTCGGCAAGTTCCTCGGCGTGCTCTGGCCCGCAATCTCGCCGGACCTCTACGGGTGGTTCCCGCGGGCGGACGTGTGCGTCGCGCTGCTCGGGTGCAAGGATCCGGCGAGCGCCATCCAGCTCGGCCTCTCGCCGCAGCGCCTCGTGGCGCTGGCTGCGATCGTGGTCCTGACGTGGATCAACCTGCGCGGCGTGCGCGAAGGCAAGTTCGTGCAGACCACGCTCACGATCGTGAAGACCGGCGCGCTGTTCCTGCTCATGGCGCTCGGGCTCATCATCGGGCGCAATGCCGGCGCGATCGCGGCGAACTTCGGCAATGGCAACTTCTGGGGCCACGTGGACCTGAACGGCGCGTGGGTCGTGGCGTTCGGCGCGGCGCTGGTGGGCTCGCTGTTCTCCAGCGACGCGTGGAACAACGTCACGTTCGCGGCGGCCGAGGTGCAGAACCCGCAGCGGAACCTGCCGCTGGCGCTGGTGCTCGGCACCGGGCTCGTGAGCCTGCTCTATATCACGACGAACGTGTCGTACCTGATGGTCCTGCCGTTCCACGGCGACCCCAACGGCGCCAGCGTGCTGGCGCGTGGCATCACCGCGGCCACGCAGGACCGCGTGGGCACGGCGGCGATGGAGCAGATGTTCGGCGGCCTGGGCGGGACACTGATGGCCATCGGCATCCTGGTCTCGACGTTCGGCTGCATGAACGGGCTGATCCTGGCCGGGGCGCGCGTGTACTATGCGATGGCGCGCGACGGGCTCTTCTTCCGCAAGGCGGGCACGCTCAGCGCGCGGCACGTGCCGGCCACCGGCCTGGTGCTGCAGTCGGTGTGGACGGCGCTGCTCTGCCTGAGCGGGACGTACGGCCAGCTCCTCAACTACGTGATCTTCGCAGCCCTCGTGTTCTACGTGCTGACCACGATGGGGCTGTTCATCCTGCGCGTGAAGCGCCCGGACGCAGAGCGACCGTACCGGGCGTTGGGGTACCCCGTGCTTCCGGCGCTGTACATGGCGCTGGCCGCGGGGGTGATGGTGCTCATCCTGCTGTCGCCGACGTCACGGACCGAAGCGGTCTCCGGCCTCGTGATCGTCCTCGTCGGCGTTCCCGTGTATTACCTCTGGCGCGCGATCGAGAAACCGTCGGCCTGATGGCTGCACGCGCCGCCCGTACGTCACCCAGGAGAATGAACCACATGCACCGGATGGACACCGTGTTGCGTCGTGCCCTCCCACTGCTGCTCGCGACCCTGCTGGCGATGGTGGCCGGGACGTTGACGGCGCCTGCCGCGCATGCGCAGGGCGACCCGTACGCCGTGAGCAACGCGCCGGCAATGACCTCGGCGCCCGCCGCGGCCCCCGCGCAGCATGAGGCCGCGGGCGGCGAGGCGAACCTCAAGGTGCCGGACCTGAACGATGCCTCCAAGGCGACGTTCCTCGGCGGCACGACGGGCCATCACCTGCTGCTGTTCGGCCTCGTGATCTGCGCCCTCGGGTTCGTGTTCGGCATCGGCATGTACCAGCACCTGCGCAACCTGCCGGTGCACGCCGCGATGCGCGAGATCTCCGAGCTCATCTACGAGACCTGCAAGACCTACCTGGTGACGCAGGGCAAGTTCCTGATGGCGCTCTGGGTGTTCATCGGCGCGGTGGCGGCGTTCTACTTCGGCGTGCTGCAGGGGTTCAGCGCGGCGAAGGTGGTCACGATCCTCGTCTTCAGCCTCATCGGCATTGCCGGCAGCTACAGCGTGGCGTGGTTCGGCATCCGCGTGAACACGTTCGCGAACAGCCGCACGGCCTTCGCCAGCCTCAAGGGCAAGCCGTACCCCTGCTATGACATCCCGCTCAAGGCGGGCATGAGCATCGGCATGCTGCTGATCAGCGTCGAGCTGCTCATGATGCTGGCCATCCTGCTCTTCATCCCGGGGGACAGCGCGGGGCCGTGCTTCATCGGCTTCGCGATCGGCGAGTCGCTGGGCGCCGCGGCGCTGCGCATCGCGGGCGGCATCTTCACGAAGATCGCGGACATCGGGTCCGACCTGATGAAGATCGTCTTCAACATCAAGGAGGACGACGCGCGCAACCCCGGCGTGATCGCCGACTGCACCGGCGACAACGCCGGCGACTCGGTGGGCCCGTCGGCGGACGGCTTCGAGACGTACGGCGTCACGGGCGTGGCGCTCATCACGTTCATCCTGCTGGCGGTGAGCAACCCCACGACGCAGGTCCAGCTCCTGGTGTGGATCTTCGTCATGCGCGTGATGATGATCATCGCCGCGGCGCTGTCCTACTTCATCAATGGCATCGTGGCCAAGGCGAAGTACCAGCACGTGGACAAGATGAACTTCGAGGCCCCGCTCACGACGCTGGTGTGGCTGACGTCGTTCATCTCGGTGGCGCTCACGTACGCCGTGTCGTACCTGATCATCCCGAACGTGGGCGGCGACGCCACCCTCTGGTGGAAGCTGTCCACCGTGATCACCTGCGGCACGCTGGCCGGCGCGATCATCCCCGAGCTGGTCAAGATCTTCACGTCGGTGGAGTCGGCCCACGTGAGCGAGATCGTGACGTCCTCGCGCGAGGGCGGCCCGTCGCTCAACATCCTGTCCGGCCTCGTGGCCGGCAACTTCAGCGCGTTCTGGCTCGGCCTCGCCATGCTGCTGCTCATGAGCATCGGCTACCTGGTGAGCGCGAGCTTCCCGGCGGGCCTCATGATGGCGCCGGCCGTGTTCGCCTTCGGCCTCGTGGCGTTCGGCTTCCTGGGCATGGGCCCGGTGACGATCGCCGTGGACTCGTACGGCCCGGTGACGGACAACGCGCAGTCGGTGTACGAGCTCTCGGTGATCGAGAGCGTGCCGGGCGTGAAGGAGGAGATCAAGCGGGACTTCGGCTTCGACGTGAACTTCGAGAAGGCCAAGCACTACCTCGAGGAGAACGACGGCGCCGGCAACACGTTCAAGGCCACCGCGAAGCCGGTGCTCATCGGCACGGCGGTCGTGGGTGCCACGACGATGATCTTCTCGATCATCGTGGCACTCACCAACGGCCTGCAGCCCGAGCTGATGCAGAACCTCTCGATCCTGCACGCGCCGTTCCTGCTCGGCCTGATCTGCGGCGGCGCCGTGATCTACTGGTTCACGGGTGCGTCCACGCAGGCCGTGACCACGGGCGCCTACCGCGCCGTGGAGTACATCAAGGCGAACATCAACCTCGAGAGCGCCGAGAAGGCCTCGGTGAAGGACAGCAAGGCGGTCGTGGAGATCTGCACGAAGTACGCGCAGAAGGGCATGTGGAACATCTTCCTCACGGTCTTCTTTGCCACGCTGGCCTTTGCCTTCGTGGAGCCGTACTTCTTCATCGGCTACCTGATTTCGATCGCGCTCTTCGGCCTGTACCAGGCCATCTTCATGGCCAACGCCGGCGGCGCGTGGGACAACGCCAAGAAGGTCGTCGAGGTGGAGCTCAAGCAGAAGGGCACCGAGCTGCACGCCGCCACCGTGGTGGGCGACACCGTAGGCGATCCGTTCAAGGACACGAGTTCGGTGGCCCTGAATCCGATCATCAAGTTCACCACGCTCTTCGGCCTGCTCGCCGTCGAGATCGCCGTCACGATGACCAACGAAGGCGCCAAGCACGCCATCGGCGCCATCT
>DASZRI010000467.1:0-3541 GCA_035549215.1 Gemmatimonadaceae bacterium
CACGATGCGCCATGCGATCGTGCTCCTGGCCGAGCGGCGCGGCATTGCGATCCAACTTGATGACGATGACCACATCGTGGGACTCATGACGGCGGGCGACCTGACCCGCCTGATGGAGCGGGAATCCGACATCCTCGCGGCCGACGTGGAGCGCGCACTCACGCGCGCCCCGAAGGTGGCGCGCAGCGACGAGCTGGCGAGCGCGGTCGTGTTCCGCATGGAGCAGGCCGGGATCATGGCCATGCCGGTCGTGGATGGCGCCGACCGGCTGGTGGGCGTGGTGCACCTGCACGACCTGATGCGCGCGAGGGTGGGCTGATGCGGCGTCTCGTGGCTGCGGCATCGGCGATCGCCGTCCTCGCTGCATCGGCCTGTCGCAAGGGCACGGAGCCGCCGGTCGCGCGGACGGCCTCCCTGGCGGACAGCGCCGAGCAGGTGCTGTACGCCGTGCACTCGGTGCTCACCAACAAGGGCATCCAGCGCGGCGACATGACGGCCGACACGGCATTCGTCTTCGATGACCAGACGCGCTTCGTGTTCCGCAACGTGCACGTCAACTTCACCAAGGACACGGGCGAGCCCAACGGCACCATGCGGGCCGACAGCGGCCAGTACAACATGCGCACGCAGGTGCTGGAAGGCTGGGGCAACGTGATCATCACGACGACCGACGGCCGCCGCCTCACCACGCCGCAACTCCGCTACAACCAGGCCGCGAACCTCGTCTCGAGCGACACGTCGTTCGTCCTCACGGACAAGGACCGGGTGCAGACGGGGATCGGCTTCAATTCGGACCCGAACCTGAACCGGGTGCAGGTCATGCGCGCGGCCAAGGGCTCCGGCGTCATCACCAGCTTCCCGGATCACTGATGCGCAAGGCGGTCGGGCGGGCCCTCGTGCTCGCGGTCCTCGCCACGGCGCCCGTGCACGCACAGGGCGCGACGCGCTGCATTGCCGAGAACACGGACACGACGCGCCAGCTCGGCATCAAGCTTCCCAGCGGCCAGTACAACTTCTTCTGGGGCGCGGGGATCGTCGTGCGGTGCCCGGCCAAGCAGATCGTGCTGCGCGCCGACAGCGCCGAGCAGTACGGCGACGAGAAGCGCATCTTCCTGCTCGGCCACGTCTTCTACGACGAGCCGCGGTTCAGCGTGCGCTCCGACTTCCTCACGTACTTCACCGCCGATGAGCGCGTGGTGGCGTCCGGGAACGTGCACGCAAAGATGCCGAGCGGATCCACGCTCCTCGGCCCGCAGGCCACCTACCTGCGCGCCGCGCCGCGCGTCCGCCCGCGCGCGCAGCTCACGGCCATCGGGAGGCCGACGATCAACATCGTCGAGCGCGACAGCGCCGGGAAGCCGATGCCGCCGATGGAGGTGATCGCCAACACCGTGTTCATGGACGGCGACAGCCTCGTCTATGCGGGTGGCGATGTCCAGATCCATCGCGAGCAGTTCGCAGCGCAGGGAGACTCCGCGTTCCTGGATGGCACGAAGGAGACCATGCGCCTGATGCGCAACCCGAAGATCAGCGGCCAGCGCGGGCGTCCCTTCACGCTCGTCGGCGACCTGATTGACATGTTCTCGCAGCAGCGCAAGCTGCGTCGCGTACTGTCCCGGGGCCACGCGGTGGCCACGAGCCAGGAAATGGTGCTCAACGCTGACACCATCGACCTGCGCGTGGACAACGACGAGCTCGAGCGCGCCATGGCGTGGGGGCCGGGCCGCGCGCACGCCAAGTCGCCGACGCAGAGCCTGCTCTCCGACTCCATCGTCGTCGAGATGCCGCACCAGCGCGTGCGCGAGATCCACGCGCTGCGCAAGGCCTACGCCGAGGGCAAGCCGGACACCCTGAAGTTCCGTACCGGCGAGATGGACTGGCTGCGCGGCGACACGGTGATCGCCTACTTCGACACCATGCCGCCGAGGGACACGACGCAGGGCATCCGCATTCGCCAGCTCGTCGCGTTCGACTCCGCGCGCGCCTACTATCACCTGCCGCCCGCCGATTCGTCGTGCCGCATTGCGGCCATCAACTACATCATCGGCGATTCCATCTTCGTCAACTTTGACGGGCAGCGCGTGCAGAACGTGAGTGCGCGCGGGCATACCGACGGCCGCTACGCGGAACCGGACAGCCTGTGCCAGGCCGCGGCCAGGGCCCGCGCCGATTCGGCCAGGGCCCACGGCGACTCCGCCAAGGCCCGTCCGGACACCGTGAAGGGCGCTGTGAAGAAGCCCGGCAGCGGGGCGCCGTCCAGCCCGCCCGCGCCGCGCAAGCCGCCCACCGCCTCCCTCTACACGCTCGCCGAACCGCGCCGCGAATGACAGGACCACAGAATTCCCCGGAACTCCAGGCGCTCGTCGAGCAGTCCGTGCACGGCGACCGCTCGCTGGCCCTCGCGCTCCACGCGCTCATCAGCGCGGCAGACGAGCAGGGGAGCGCGGACTACAACCGCGCCTCCATCATCTTCCGCGACGACTACCTCGGCGCGCTGCGCGCCAGCGGCCGCGACGCGGAGCGGGAGGCCGGGCGCCTGAGCCTGGACGAGGTGCGCGAGCACCTCTCGCGCTCCGTCCTGCCGCGCCTCGCGGCCGAGGGCGTCATCGTCCTGCCCGTCTCCGGGCTTGCGTCGCCCGACGCGGTGATCCGCATCGCGCCGCGCTTCTGGCAATCCATCTCGGCGAGCCGCTCGAGCGTGGCGGCCGCGCTGCGCACCACCGGCGAGCATCCGGGCGTCGCCAGCGAGCCTGCCGTCGCCGCACACATGCCCACGGTCCTTCCAGGCGGGAGCACGCTCTCCGCCGAAGGGCTGGTCAAGATCTACCGCAAGCGCCGCGTCGTGAACGACGTGGCGGTCCACCTGCAGCTGGGGGAGATCGTCGGCCTGCTGGGCCCGAACGGCGCCGGCAAGACGACGACGTTCTACATGATCGTCGGCCTGATCCAGCCGTTCATGGGCCGCATCCGCATGGATGGCACGGACATCACCACCATGCCCATGTACCAGCGCGCCCGGCTGGGCATCGGGTACCTCTCGCAGGAGCCGTCCATCTTCCGCAAGCTGTCGGTCGAGGACAACATCATGGCGATCCTCGAGACGCTGCCGCTCACCGGTGCCGAGCGCACCGCGCGCCTGGAGTCGCTGCTCGACGAGCTGAGCATCAAGCACCTGCGCCACCAGAAGGCGTTCGCGCTGTCCGGCGGCGAGCGCCGTCGCCTGGAGATCACGCGCGCGCTGGTCACGCAGCCCAAGTTCATGATGCTGGACGAGCCGTTCGCGGGCGTGGACCCGATCGCGGTCCACGACATCCAGACCATCGTCGCCGGCCTGCGACACCGGGGCATCGGCGTGCTGATCTCGGACCACAACGTCGAACAGACTCTGGACATCGTGGACCGGGCATACATCATGTTTGATGGACAGGTGAAGGTGTCGGGCACGGTGCGTGAACTGGTGTTTGACGACACGGTGGCCGACATCTATCTCGGACCGACGCTGACCGCGCGACTCCGCGCGCGGTTCGCCTCGTCCGGCGGA
>DASZRI010000468.1:0-5921 GCA_035549215.1 Gemmatimonadaceae bacterium
ACGAAGACGGCGGCCGCGCTCCGCCGCGGCGCCCGCCTGGTGGTGGTCGACCCGCGGCGGGCCGGCCTGGCGACGAAGGCGGACCACTGGCTGCGGGTCCGCCCCGGCACCGACGCCGCGCTGGCGCTCGGCATGATGCACGTCGTGTTCGCACGCGGACTCGAAGACAGGGACTTCCTGGCGCGATACACCCTTGGCGAGGATGCACTGCGGCAACGCGTGCGCGAATATCCGCCGGCGCGCGTGGCGGAGATCACGGGGCTGCCCGCTGCGCGAATCGAGGCGCTGGGCGAGGCGTACGGCCGGGCACGCGCGGCGTTCATCCGCGTCAACTACGGGCTGCAGCGCCACGCGGGCGGTGGCATGGCCGTGCGGACCATCGCCTGCCTGCCCGCGGTCACGGGACACTGGCGCCGCGCCGGCGGGGGCGTGCAGCTCTCGACGAGCGCGAACTTCCAGTTCAACCGCCAGGCGCTGGAGCGTCCCGACCTGTCGCCACCCGTGCGGACGATCAACATGATCCGCCTGGGCGAGGCGCTGACGCGCCCCGATGCCGGCGTGGGCGGGCCGCCGGTGCGTGCGCTGGTGGTGTACAACTCGAATCCCGCGTCGGTGGCGCCGGATCGCAGTGCGGTGCTGCGCGGGCTCGCGCGCGAGGACCTGTTCACGGTCGTGCTCGAGCACTTCCAGACCGACACCGCCGACTGGGCGGACATCGTGCTTCCGGCCACGACGCAGCTCGAGCACTGGGACCTGCACCTCGCCTACGGGCACCACTACGTGGCGCTCAACCGCCCGTCCATCGCGCCGCTGGGTGAGTGCAAGCCGAACTCGGAGATCTTCCGGCAGCTCGCGGCGCGCATGGGCATGACGCATGCGGCGATGCGTGACGACGACCTCGCGCTCATCCGGACGGCCCTCGATTCGCAGGGCGACAAGCTTCGCGGCGTGACGCTGGACACGCTGCTGGAGCGCGGCTGGATGCGGCTCAACGTGGCGACGCCGTACCTGCCGTACGCGGAAGGCGGGTTCCCGACGCCGAGCGGCAAGTGCGAGTTCGTGTCCGGGCGGATGCGCGCGATGGGACTGGACCCGCTGCCGTCGTACACGCCGCCGTACGAGGGGCCGGAGCGCGATCCGGGGCTGGCGCAGCGCTACCCGCTGGTGCTCATCTCGTCGCCCGCGCACCAGTTCCTGAACTCCACGTTCGTGAACGTGGAGTCGCTGCGCCGCGGCGCGCGCGAACCGGAGTGCATCCTGCACCCGGGCGACGCCGAGCGGCGGGGGATCGCGCCGGGGATGCGCGTGGCCATCCACAACGACCGCGGCGCGTTCACGGCCGTGGCCCGCGTGGAGGATGGCATTCGCGAGGGCGTCGTATGGGCGCCATCCATCTGGTGGGGCAAGCTGGCGCCGGATGGCGCCAATGCGAACCACACGACATCGCAGCGGGAGACCGACATGGGCCACGGCCCCGTGTTCTACGACAACCTGGTGGACGTGTCGCCGGCGGACTGAACAGCTGCGTGCCGCCGCGCGGATCCGCGCGCATCACGGGCCGCCGGCACCCCTTGCGCGGCGCAGGTTCGCCCCGCTGATTGCGAAGACCAGACTGGAGTGGTCCGTGTCGCAACTTCCCGAGACGCTGGGCGCGCTGAAGCGCTCCCCCTACGGTGTTCCCGAGCGCGCCCTGCGCTCCGTCAAGGATGAAATGCGCCAGAACCTGCTGGCGCGCCTCTGCACCGACGGCCCGCTGTTCGAGGGCGTGATCGGTTACGAGGAGACGGTGATGCCGCAGATCGTGAACGCGATCCTGTCGCGGCACAACTTCATCCTGCTGGGGCTGCGCGGGCAGGCCAAGTCCCGCATCCTGCGCGCGCTGGTGACGCTGCTCGACGACGTGATGCCGATCGTGGCCGGCAGCGAGGTGAACGACAACCCATTCGCGCCGATCTCGAAGTATGCGCGGCAGCTCATCGAGACGGCGGGCGACGACACGCCGATCGCGTGGGTGGGGCGCGAGAGCCGCTACGTGGAGAAGCTGGCGACGCCCGACGTGACGATCGCCGACCTGATCGGCGACCTGGACCCGATCAAGGCGGCGCGCGGCGGGCACCTGCTGTCGGACGAGCTCACCATCCATTACGGCATGCTGCCGCGCGCGAACCGCGGCATCTTCGCGCTGAACGAGCTGCCCGACCTCGCGGGCAAGGTGCAGGTAGGCCTGTTCAACGTGATGCAGGAAGGCGACGTGCAGATCAAGGGCTACCCGGTGCGGCTCGCGCTGGACGTGCAGCTCTGCTTCACGGCGAACCCCGAGGACTACACGGCGCGCGGCAAGATCATCACGCCGCTCAAGGACCGCATCGGCAGCGAGGTCGTGACGCACTACCCGGAGTCGGTGGAGCTCGGCATGCAGATCACGGCGCAGGAGGCCTGGACGGCGCGCGGCCACCGGCCGGTGCGCATCCCGGACTTCGTGGCCGAGCTGGTGGAGCGCGTGGCGTTCGAGGCGCGCGTCGACCGGCGCGTGGACAAGCGCTCGGGCGTGTCGCAGCGCATGCCGATCACGGTGATGGAGAACATCGTCTCCAACGCGGAGCGGCGCGCGGTGCTGACCGGCGAGGCGGAGATCGTCCCCCGCGTGTCGGACCTGTACGCGGCGCTGCCGGCGATCACCGGCAAGCTCGAGCTGGAGTACGAGGGCGAGCTGGTGGGCGGGCCGGCGATCGCACGCGAGCTGATCCGCGCCGCGGCCGACGAGACGTTCGAGGGGCGCGCCGGCGGCGTCAACGTCGACGAGATCGTCATGTGGTTCGACGAGGGGGGCGCGCTGCAGGTGACCGACGATGCCAAGGCGGAGGTGGCGCGCCAGGGCTTCGCCATCGTGCCTGACCTGCTGCAGATCGTGCATCACGCGGGGCTGGCCGCCGAGACCGACGCGGCCACGACCGTGGCGGCGTGCGAGCTCGTGCTCGAGGCGCTGGTGGCCCGCAAGCGGATCTCGCGCTCTGACGGCGGGCGCTACGGGCGGGCGACGCCGGAGCCGCGCCGGCGCCCGAACCAGGACTTCTTCGGCGGCGGGATGGCCTGACCGCGTGGGCGACGCAGCGGGCCGCGACGGATCCCGGGGCGCCGCCCGCGCCGCGCCCTGTCGCGTGCGCGAGGCGAGCCCCGACGACCTGGGCACGGTCGTCGCCTTCCGCATGGCGCTGCTGCGCGAGCACGCGGGGCACCCGGTGTACGGGCGCCTGCACCCCGACGCGGAGCTCCGCGCGCCGGCGCTGTTCGCGCGGCAGATGGAATCGCCGGCGGACGCGTTCTTCATTGCCGAGCGGGATGGCACGGCGGTGGGGCTGCTGCGGTGCACGGAATCGCACGCGTCGCCCTTGCTCCTGCCCGAGCGCTATTGCTACATCTCCTCGGTGTACGTGGCGCCGGCGCACCGGCGGCACGGCGTCCTGCGCGCCATGGTGCAGGCGGCCGAGCAGTGGTGCGCCGCGCGCGGACTGACGGAAATGCGCCTGCACAACGTGGAGGGCACGGCGGCGGCTCCCGCCTGGTCGGCCCTCGGATTCGACGTCGTGGAGCAGGTGCGGGGCCGCCGACTGGAGACCTGAACGCATGGCCATCATCACGATCTCGCGGATGTACGGAAGCGGCGGCTCGCATGTCGCACAGCGCGTGGCAACGGCGCTGGGATGGAACCTCCTGGACAACGCCCTGGTGGACGAGGTGTCGCACCGCCTGGGCATGTCACGCGACGAGGTGTCGGCGCACGAGGAGCGCCTGCCGTCGCTGGCCGAGCGCCTGGCGAGCGCGCTGGTGCTGAGCGCGCCGGAGGCGCTGCCGGCGCTGGGGGGCACGAGCCCCGTGCCCCCCGAGGAGCGCATCATCGACGTGACGAAGCTCGTGATCCAGGAGGCGGTGCAGCGCGACCACGCCGTGCTCGTGGGACGCGGCGCCCAGTGCATGCTGGCCGACCGCCCCGACGCGCTCCACGTCTTCTGCTACGCACCGCGCCCGGCGCTGATCGCGTACGAGGTGAACAAGAGCGGCGTCACGGCCGAGAAGGCCGCGCACATCGTGGACGAGATGAACCACAACCGCGAGCAGTACGTGAAGCAGGTATGGAAGCGGGACTGGCGGCGCATGGAGAACTACCACGTGTGCGTGAACACCGCCGCGCTGGGGCTGGACGGCGCCGCGGAGCTGGTGGTACGGCTCGCGAAGGAGCGGTTCGACTGAGCGTCAGCCGCGCAGCCTGAAGCGCGCGAGCCAGCGGTCCACGTCGTCGGGCACGAGGAGGTTGTCGCTGATCGCGGCAACCTCCTCGGCTTCCTTCCACGCCGCCTCGAGCATGGCGAGCTCGCCCTCGAGCGCACGCCGCTCGGTGTCCTCGTGCGCCGACATCTCCAGCGCGAGGCGCACGGGGCCGGGCAAGCGCGCGATCGTTCCCGGACCCGCCTTCTTCGACAGCCCCGGCTCGCGCCGCGCCGAGAACGCCGTGGAGCCCGAGTGCCGCTGGAAGAAGCGCGCGGGATCGGGGTCGTCCTGGATGAGCGCGACGGCGCGCTGCACGTCGTCGCGCGCGGCACCGCGCATGTTGATCTTGGGCAGGATGCGCCCGGCGACGCGAATCGCCTCGTCCCCCGTGAACAGCGCCTGCGCCTTGCGCGGGGTCTCGTACACAATCCGCGTGCGCAGCTCGCCCGACGCATCGCGCGCGACGGCCGGCACGAACTTCGCATGGATCGGCACGCGAAGCGCCCACCCCGGCCCCTCGTCGCACGGCACGATGGCGGCCTTGGACACCTGGTCGTGCTCGATCACGACCGGCTTCTCGCTGCCGGGCATCGGGAGCTTCACGCGGCCCGCCACGCGCCGCACGCCCTGCATCACGAGGTTCGGCATCTGGCCGAGGAATCCCATGCCGCCTGCGGCGTAGAGGCCGAGGACCGGCCCGGCGACGTACAGCCCGACGACGCCGGCCACCGCGACACCGGTGATCGTGTAGTAGCGCTTCCGCCGCCGGCCGAACTGGTCGCCGTAGCGCCAGGCGGCCATCTCCGGTCGCTGCGCCTGCCCGATGCGCACCAGTTCGAGCCCCTCCGCGACGCGGGCGAGCCCGATGTTGTCCGTCGACACGCGCAGCTTGGTGCCGCGGAAGAGCCGCTCGCACTCCTCGATCGCCTCCCAGCGCTCCTCAAGCGGCGAGAGGTTCCATCGCTCGCACTTGCGGCACACCACCCACAGGCGTCCCTTGTCCGCATCGAACGCAAGCCGACGGCCGACGGGAAAGTGCTCGACGACCTCGTTGCGGCCGAGGTCGGACAGGCAGTAGAGGCAGGTGGCGTACACGGGATGCCGAGTGACGAGGGGCTACAGCGCGCGGATGTCCGGCGCGCGACGGAACTTCGCATAGCAGTACGCGAGGATGATCGCGGCGGTTCCAGAGATGGCGAGCCCGTCGCCCAGGTGTTCCGCCGCGAGCCCGGCGATGAAGGAGCCGACGGCCTGGCTGAGGCCAACGACTACGAACGAGTACGCCGCCATGAGGCGGCCGCGCAGCTCGTCGGGTACAATGGCCTGAAGCATGGAGTTGGCGAGCGCGCTGGCGACGATCATCGCGAAACCGGTGGCGAGCAGCACGGGATACGCGAGCCACGGCCGCGGCACGAGCCCGAACACGACGAGCAGCATGCCGTACGCGTAGACGGCCGTTTCCCAGAGCCGGCCGCGCGGCAGCCGGCCGC
Source organism: Gemmatimonadaceae bacterium (assembly GCA_035549215.1). Classification (GTDB taxonomy): domain Bacteria; phylum Gemmatimonadota; class Gemmatimonadetes; order Gemmatimonadales; family Gemmatimonadaceae; genus JAGWRI01. The sequence goes on from DASZRI010000468.1 coordinate 5,757, forward strand.
CCACCGAGGCCAGCCAGAGCGCGCCCGCCAGCCCGCCGACGCCGACGCTCGCGAGCAGCGAGCCGTACCCGCCCGCGCCGAGGTGCAGGCGGTCGCGCGCGACGACGGGCATGAGCGTCAGGAAGCCGATGCCGAATACCGAGTACACGGTGACGATCTTCATCA
>DASZRI010000469.1:0-3253 GCA_035549215.1 Gemmatimonadaceae bacterium
CAGGGCGGCCGCCAGCGCGGTCGTCGAGAACGGCTTGAGCAGGAACGGCGCGTGGCGCGGCTCCATCGGGACGCGCGGCGCCTCGCTCCCCATGAACGCAACGCGTACGCGGCAGAGCGTCTTGGCGATCGCCCACGCCACGGCGCGCCCATCCAGATCCGGCAGCCGCAGCTCCGTCAGCACCACGTCGACCGCGAGCCCGAGCTCCACGACCCGCACGGCCTCCTCCCCGGTGTTCACCGAGACCGCGTCCCACCCGAGCACATCGAGCTGACGATCGATCGCCAGGCGCACCAGCGGATCTTCGTCGACGACCAGGACGCGCCCGTCCGGCATGACGACGACGGTAGCACACGACGCACATATACTTCCTGTCGATAGAACATTTAGCTGGTTCACGTGTGAACGCGGCGGTCGACATACTCCCGCCCGGGGGTGTCACGGGTGACGGACCTTCGCGGGCGGGTCGGCGCCCGGATCAAGCAGCTGCGGAAAGCGCAGCGCCTGACGCAGGAACAGCTCGCCGAGCGGGCGGGCCTGAGCGACAAGTTCGTCGGCGAACTGGAGCGCGGCAAGGCGAACCCGACGCTCACGACGCTGGCCGCCCTGAGCGACGCGCTCGGCGTTAGCCTCGTCGATCTGCTCGGCGTCCAGCCGGAGCGCGCGCGCCTCACGCCGCGGCAGGCGACGCAGGTCCGCGACGCGCTCGCCTCGATCGAATCGCTCGTCGAATGGGCCGCCCCCGGCCAGCCGCGGCCGCGCCGCCGCTGAGCAGCCGTCCGCTCCACGTCGACGATCACTCACAGCGCAGCGCCACCATCGGATCCACGCGCGCGGCCCGGCGCGCGGGAACGTAGCTGGCCAGCATCGCGACCGCCACGAGCACGCCGGAGGCGCTCGCAAACGTCACCGGATCGAAGGCGCTCACCGAATACAGCAGCCCGGACATCAGGCGCGTCAGCGCCGCCGCCACCACGAGTCCCGCGAGGGCGCCGACGAGCGCGATGCGGCCTCCCTGCGCCAGCACCATCGCGAGAATGTCTCCCTGCTGCGCGCCGAGCGCCGCCCGGATCCCGATCTCCTGCCCACGCTGCGCCACCGAGTAGGCGATGACGCCGTAGATGCCGATCGCCGCCAGCAGGAGTGCGAGCGCGCTGAAGATGCCGAGGAGGATCAGCGCCGTGCGGCGGTTGCCGACCGACTGCATCCGGAGGTCGTCCATCGGCGTAACGTCGGGCACGGCCTCGTCCTTGTCGATCGACGCCACCGCGTCGCGGATGGCGGTGGTCAGGGACGCGGGCGGGGCAGCCGATCGCACCAGCAGGTTCATCTGACCGGCCGGAGCCTGCCGGTACGGCAGGTAGATCTCGAGCCGCGACGGATTGGCCAATCCGTACAGCTTCGTGTCGCCGACCTCGCCGACGATCGTGATCCACTCCGGCGGCTGCGAGGCCGCAGGATGTCCCAGCATGAAGCGCTTGCCGATCGGATTCTGGCCCGGGAAGTACTGCTCCGCGAGATGCGCGTTGATCAGGCCGACGCGCGGCGCGCCCTCGATGTCCGCATCGGTGAAGGTTCGCCCGCGCAGCACCGTGATGCCGAGCAGGCGGACATAGCCGGGACTCACCAGGTGATAGTCGGGATGCGGGAAGCTGCCGGGCGACGGCAGGGCCATGCCCTCGATCGTGATGTCCCCGCGGTTGTGATTCCCCGTGAACGGCACCACGGTTCCGAGCGCCGCCGTTTCGACACCGGGCGTTGCCTGGAGTCGCTCCAGCAGCTGGCTCCAGAAGCGAAGCTTGGCGCCATCGTCAGCGTATCGGAGCATGGGCAGGTCCATCGTCGCGGTCAGGAGATGATCGACACGGAAGCCCGGATCGACCGACAGAAGGCGCACGAGGCTTCTGGTCATCAGTCCGGCGCCGGCCAGGAGGACGAGGGCCAGGGCGATTTCCGACGCCGCCAGCAGAGCGCGCCACCGGCCGCGCTGCACGCCGGCGCTGGCGGTTCTGGCATCCTCCCTGAGGCTCGCCCGGGCGTGGGGCCTCGCGAAATGCATGGCCGGCGCAATGCCGAAGAGCAGCGTGACGAGAACGATCACGCCGGCCGTGAAGAGCAGCACGAATCCGTTGAGCGAGACGAAGCGCGCGAGCTCCTCCGGCATCAGCGCCGTGAGCGCGCGCACGCCACCGACCGCCGCCAGCAATCCGAGGCATCCGCCAAGCGCCGCGAACACCAGGCTCTCGGTCAGCATCTGCGCAGCGATTCGCATCCGGCTCGCGCCGAACACCGACCGCAGCGCGATCTCGCGGGCGCGCGCGACGTCGCGCGAGAGGAGCAGATTGGCCACGTTGGCGCAGGCGACCAGGAGCACCAGAAGCACGGCGCCGCCGAGGACGAGGAGGGTCGGACGAACATCACCCACGAGGACGTCGCGAAGCGACTCCAGCTGGACGCCGAACCGATCGTTGGTCGCCGGGTAGGCCGTCTCCAGCCGGCTGGCGATCCCCTGCAGCTCGCCACGCGCCGAGGCGAGGCTCGCCGCCGGCGCCAGCCGCCCGACGACGACGGAGTCGCCGCGCCGGCCGCGCTGCTCTGCTTCGTCGCGGTCGTCCGCCCGCCAGACGCCGATCGGCACCAGCACGTCCGCGCGGTGAAGGAACCGGTAGGCCGGTGGCAGTACGCCCACGATGGCGAATGCGCGACCATCGAGTGTCAGGGTCCTGCCCAGCACGTCGGGATTGCCGCCGAAGCGCGATTGCCACAGCGCGTAGCTCAGCATCGCGACCTGGTTCGTGCCCGGGCGCTCTTCCGCGGCCGTGAAATCCCGCCCGAGCAGCGGCCGCACGCCCAGCATCGACAGGAGGTTCGCGGAGACCGCGTCGCCGGACAGGCTCTCGGGCCTGGCGACGCCACCGAGCGTGAAACCGACATCGTGCACGAACGCCAGCTGCGAGAACTGGCGGCTCTGCGCGCGCCAGTCGCTGAAGTCCGGATACGACACGCTGACCGTGCCCACGAGCGGCGTGGTTTCGTGGAGGACGACGAGCCGGGAGGCGTCCTCGAAGGGCAGCGGGCGCAGCAGCACGCCGTACAGCACCGAGAACATCGTCGTAGTCGCCCCGATTCCGAGCGTCAGCGTCAGGATGCCCGCGGCGGCGAAGGTCGGTGCCTTTCGAAGCTGGCGGAGCGCGAAGCGAACATCCGAGACGAAGGACTCGATCCAGCGCGCGCTCCAGACGTCGCGTGCCTG
>DASZRI010000470.1:0-2195 GCA_035549215.1 Gemmatimonadaceae bacterium
GGGGCCACTCCATCCGCGTCAGCCACTACTCGGCCGTGATCGCGCGGCAGCTCCGGCTGGACGACGAGATGCTGCGGCAGATCGAGCTGGGCGGGCACGTGCACGACATCGGCAAGATCGGCGTGCGCGAGGCGGTGCTGAACAAGCCGGGGCCGCTCACGCCCGAGGAGTACGAGCACATCATGACGCACCCGCTGGTCGGGTGGCGCATCCTGGCGCCGTTGCTCGGCGACGCGCCGATCGCGCTGAACATCGTGCGCTCGCACCACGAGCGGATGGACGGCCACGGTGTGCCCGACGGCCTGCGCGGCAACGCGATCCCGCTGGAGGCGCGCATCGCGGCGGCGGCGGACTCGATCGACGCCATGACGAGCGGGCGTCCCTACCGCGGCGTGGAGCTGACGCTGGAGCAGGCGGTCGAGGAGCTGGTGCGGAACGCGGGCACGCAGTTCGACCCCGAGGTCGTGGCCGGGGTCGAGGCGGCCGCGTCGAGTGGCGGCCTGGTGCTGATCCCGCGGTCGGCGGCGTCGCCGGCGCGCGCGGTGATCACGCGCTGACGAAGATCTCGCTGGGCTGCTTGTAGGCGCTCAGCCGGTGCGCGCACCACGCGCGCACGGCCTCCGGCGTGACCGTGCCGCGCACGTCGAGCCCGATGTCGTGCTCACGCGAGGGCTCGGGGATGGCGCGCACCGAGACGGCCTGCACCCCCGGCAGCTCGAGTACGGCGCGCCGCAGCTCCTCGGGGTAGATGTTGAAGCCGCTGCGCGTGAACATCGGCTTGAGCACGCCCAGGAAGGTCACGGTGCCGTCGGCGTTCCGGACGCCCTGGTCGCCGGTGTAGAGCCAGCCGTCGCGCACCTGCAGCCCGACGGCGCCGTCGGCCAGGTAGCCGGCAAACACGTTGTCGCCGCGCACGCAAATCTCGCCCGGCGTGCCTGCGGGGCACTCGGCGGTGAGCGACGCATCGTGCGCGCCCGGCGTGCCGGAGATCGGTGCGCGCACCGTGACGTCCACGCCGGGAAACGGATAGCCAAGCGTGCCGCGCACGTTGGGACGGTCCACGCGGTTGAACAGGCAGACCGGCGCGGCCTCGGTGAGGCCGTATCCCTGGCGCAGCTCGACGCCGGTGAGGTCCGCCCAGCGCTCCTGCAGCGCGGTGTCGAGCGGCGCGCCGCCGCAGATGCAGAGGCGCAGCGCGCCGACGCCGCTGCCCTTGCGCTGGAGCACCTGCAGCAGCGCGCTGAACACGGCGGGGACGCCGATCACCGCCGTGATGCGCCCTTCGGCCAGGAGCTCCGCGGCCTTGAAGGGGTGGAACCGTTCCATGCTCGTGACGCGCGCGCCGGAGATGAGCGGCGCGATGCCGGTGACCGTGAGGCCGAACAGGTGCGAAAACGGGAGCAGGGCGAGCACGTCGTCACTCGTCCCGTACGCTGCCGCCTCGCGCGTGCTGCGCGCGTTGGCGAGCAGGTTGCGGTGCGAGAGCACGGCGGCCAGGGGGCGACCGGCCATGCCCGACGTGAAGACGAGCACTGCTTCCTCGTCGCGGCCGTCAGTGTCGGGATCGCCGGCGATGTCCAGCCCGTGGTGCGAGCCCAGGTCCACGTCGCGCGAGGCGCCGCCTTCCAGGTAGCGGGCGCTGCGCGGCGCGTCGTCGAGCAGCACGCGCGGCAGGTGCTCCGGCACCTGCGCGGCGAGCGCCGCCACGGTGAACACGGCGCCGACGTTCGCCGCGGCGCACTGCATCGCGACCTCCATGGGCGACGCGAGCGGGTTCACCAGGACGGCGCCACGCCCGTCGCTGGCGGCCAGTGCGACCAGGAACTGCGGCGACGTGGGCAGGAGGATCGCCGAGCGCCGGCCGCTGAGGGCACGCACGAGCGGCGCGCAGCGCTGCAGGAGCGTGAGGCCCGCGGCGACGAGCTGCTGCGCCTCGAACTCGTTGACGCGGCCGCCGCCGGCCGCGGCGGCCATGGGCAGCAGCGCGAGGGGATCGCTCACAGGTTGAACCGGGACATCGATTCCTTGAGCCGCTCGGCAATGGACGCCAGGTGCTGGCTGGAGTCGGCGACGGCGTTCATCGCGTCCGTCTGCTGCTCGACGATGGCGTTCACGTCGGAGGCGGTCTTGGCGTTCTGCGTGGCGATGGCGGCCAGCGCCTCGATCTCGCGGGCCAGCGCGGCGGCTTCCTCGCG
>DASZRI010000471.1:0-11126 GCA_035549215.1 Gemmatimonadaceae bacterium
CGGCGCGCCCAACGATCAGCCCGGACTCCCGTGGATCTCTCGCTCATTCGCAATTTCTGCATCGTCGCGCACATCGATCACGGCAAGTCGACGCTCGCCGACCGCCTGATCGAGGCCACCGGCATGCTGCAGAAGCGTGAAATGAAGAGCCAGGTGCTCGACACGCTGGACCTGGAGCGCGAGCGCGGCATCACGATCAAGCTCAACGCCGTCCGCATGTCGTACGCGGCGAAGGACGGCCAGACGTATGAGCTCAACCTGATCGACACGCCGGGCCACGTGGACTTCACGTACGAGGTCTCGCGCTCGCTGGCGGCGTGCGAGGGCGCCATCCTGGTCGTGGATGCGTCGCAGGGCATCCAGGCGCAGACGCTGTCGAACCTGTTCCTGGCGCTGGACGCGGGGCTCGAGATCATCCCGATCCTCAACAAGATCGACCTGCCGGGCGCCGAGCCGGAGCGCCGCAAGCAGGAAGTGCACGACCTGATCGGCGTGGACCCGGATGACATCCTGCTCGTGAGCGCCAAGGAGGGGATCGGCATCCCCGAGCTGCTCGAGCAGGTCGTGAAGAAGGTGCCGCCGCCGAAGGGGGACCGCACCGCGCCGCTCCGCGCGCTGATCTACGACTCGTACTACGACCGCTATCGCGGCGCGATCCCGAGCGTGCGCGTCGTGGACGGCGTGCTCCGCAAGGGCACGCACATCACGTTCGGCGCGAGCGACGCGGTGTACGAGGTGGACGAGGTGGGCTACAACCAGCTCCGCCAGGTGCCGACGAACGAGCTCGGCCCCGGCGAGGTGGGCTACGTCGTGGCCAGCGTGCGCTCGGTGACCGAGACGCGCGCCGGCGACACGATCTTCGACGCCGACAACCGGGCCGCCGAGGCACTGCCAGGGTACCAGGCCGTGCGCTCGTTCGTGTTCGCAGGCATCTACCCCACGGACACGACGCAGTACGAGACGCTGCGCGACGCGCTGGAGAAGCTCAAGCTCAACGACGCGTCGCTCAACTACCAGCCCGAGACCTCCACCGCGCTCGGCTTCGGCTTCCGCTGCGGGTTCCTCGGGTTGCTGCACATGGAGATCGTGCAGGAGCGCCTGGAGCGCGAGTTCGACCTCGACCTCGTCACGACGGTGCCGAGCGTGGAGTACCGCGTCCACCTGACGGACGGCGAGACGGTGCTGGTGGAGAACCCGTCGCTCATGCCGAACGCGTCGATCGTCGAGTCCATCGAGGAGCCCTACGTCCGGGCGCGCATCATGGCGCCCGCCGACTACATCGGGCCGATCATGACCCTCGGCACCGAGCGGCGCGGCGTCTACAAGAACATGACGTACCTGGATACCTCGCGCGTGGAGTTCGACTGGGAGTTCCCGCTGGGCGAGATCATCCTGGACTTCTTCGACAAGCTGAAGACGATCAGCCGCGGGTACGCGAGCCTGGACTACGAGATGCTCGAGTACCGCCGCAGCGACCTGGTGAAGCTCGACATGCTGATCAACGGCGACGCGGTGGACGCGTTCTCCGTGATCATCCACCGCGACAAGGCGTACGAGTGGGGGCGCAAGATCGCGGACAAGCTCAAGGACCTGATCCCGCGCCAGCTGTTCGAGGTGGCCATCCAGGCGGCGATCGGGACCAAGGTCATCGCGCGCACCTCGGTGAAGCCGCTGCGCAAGGACGTGCTCGCCAAGTGCTACGGCGGCGACATCACCCGCAAGCGCAAGCTCCTCGAGAAGCAGAAGGAGGGGAAGAAGCGCATGAAGCAGGTGGGCGCCGTGGAGATCCCGCAGGAAGCGTTCCTGGCCGTGCTGCAGGTGGAGTAGGCGCCCGCCCGCCGATGGATCCGCATCCGGGGCAGCGCCTCAAGCCGCTGGACGGCCTGCGCGGGATCGCGATCCTGGGCGTCCTGCTGTTCCACGGCGCGAACTCCCTGGCACGCCCCGCCACGATCGGGGGGGCGCTGGTCCGCAAGCTCTTCAGCAGCGGCTGGACGGGGGTGGACCTGTTCTTCGTGCTGTCCGGGTTCCTCATCACCGGCATCCTGCTCGACGCCAAGGGGCGCCCGAACTACTTTCGCGCCTTCTACGCGCGGCGCGCGCTGCGCATCCTGCCGCTGTACTACGGCTACCTGCTCGCGATCTTCATCGTGGGACCGCTGCTCGCCGGACACGCCCTCGGCCTGGATCCGACCCCGGCCTCCGACCAGGCCTGGTACTGGGTGCACCTGCAGAACTTCCACTTCGCGCAGGGCAGCGCCAAGTCGTACGTCGTTTCCCTGTGGAGCCTGGCGATCGAGGAGCAGTTCTACCTGCTGTGGCCGGCGGTGATCCTGCTGTGCTCGGAGCGAGGGGCACTGCGCGCCTGCATCGCCTGCATCGCGCTGTCGTTCGCGTATCGCGCCTGGATGCTGGCCGCAGTCGGCGACCCGCACCCGCTGTACTTCGGGACGCCGGCGCGGCTCGACGGACTGGCCGTTGGCCGCGCACTCGCGATCGTCGCCCGCACTCCTGACGGCCTGAAGCGGCTGCGTCCGTACGTGCGACCCACGTTGGTCGCCTCGGCGCTGCTGCTCCTCATCGTCTTCGTGCGTGCGCGCTACCTCAACCCGGCCGACACGGTGCTGGCGGTCGCCGGGTATCCGGCGCTCGCGGCTGCGTTCGGCGCCATCCTCGTCTGGGCGCTGACGCCGGGCGACGGGTGGGCGCACCGCGCGCTGAGCGGGCCGATGCTCGGCTTCTGGGGAAAATACAGCTACGGGCTGTACGTGCTGCACGGAGCCGTCCAGTCGATGGCGGCGGTCCACGGCATCACCGCGAGCGGATTCCTGGGCATGCGCGTCGAATGGCTGAGCGTGCTCGCCTACATGGCGTGCATGTTGGCCGCGTCCACGGTGCTGGCCCTGCTGTCGTGGCACGCGTGGGAGAAGCCGTTCCACAAGCTCCGGCGCCGCTTCCCGTATGGCCGTGTGGCCGTCGCGGGGGCCGCAGGCGCCGCGGCATCCGTCGCATGACGTCACTCGTCGTGCAGACGAGCTTCCTGGGGGACATGGTGCTCACCACGCCATGCCTGCACGAGCTCGCGTCCCGCGGCCCGGTGGACGTGGTCGCCACGCCGGCCGCCGCCGCGCTGCTCGTCAACAATCCCGACGTGCGCCGCGTGATCGTCTACGACAAGCGCGGCGCGGACCGCGGCCTTCGCGGGTTCCGGCGCGTGGCGCGCGCCATGCGCGAGTCGAGGGCCGAGATCGCGTACCTGGCGCAGGGCTCGCTGCGCAGCGCCGCACTCGCAATGGCCGCGGGCATTCCGTCGCGCGTCGGCTTCTCCACGTCATCCGGCCGCGCGCTGTACACGCGCGCCATTCCGTATCGTCGCGACCTGCACCATGCGGCACGGCTGCTGCAGCTCGCGGATCCCGCCCGCGTGCCCGACGTGGCGCGGCTCCGGCCGCGCCTCTATCCTGGCGAGCCCGAGCGTGCGGCCGTCGCCGCGCTGCTCGACGCCGCCGGCGTCACGGCAGGCGAGACGCTGGTCGCGCTCGCGCCGGGCAGCGTGTGGGCCACGAAGCGCTGGCCCGAGTACCCGGCGCTGGCGCACGCGCTGCAGGATGCGGCCCGCATCGTCGTGATCGGCAGCCGCGCCGACGTTGCGCTGGCGTCCGCGATCGCCGACGCGGCAGGGCCTCGCACGGTGAACGCCACGGGCGCGCTGTCGCTGCTGGCGTCGGCGGAGCTGATCGGGCGTTGCCGGGTGCTGGTGACCAACGACAGCGCCCCGCAGCACCTCGCGTCGGCGATGGGAACGCCGACACTCACCATCTTCGGGCCGACGGTGCCGGAGTTCGGGTTCGGCCCGCTCGCGCCGCACTCGATCGTCGTGCAGCGCGACGGCCTGCCCTGCCGGCCGTGCGACCCGCACGGCCCGCCGGCGTGTCCCCTGAAGCACTGGAACTGCATGCGCGAACTCGCCCCAGGTGACGTGGCGGCCCGCGTTCGCCATCTTCTTGAAGTCACCAGCCCCTGAGCCATGAGCGCACCTGCTGAACACTTCATCATCGGCGTGGACCTTGGCGGCACCAACATCGTCGCGGGCGCCATGCCCGTGGACGGCTCGCGCACGATTGCCGTGAACTCGATTCCCACGCACGCCGAGTCGGGCGCCGAGGGCGTCGTGGATCGCATCGCGGGACTCATCGACACGGTGATGCGCGAGGCGCAGGAGCAGGCCGGCATCCCGCGCGATGCCTTCCGCGGAATCGGCATCGGCGCGCCAGGCCCGCTGGACCGCGAGCGCGGCCTCGTGATCGTGGCGCCGAACCTGGGCTGGCGCAACTTCCCGCTGCGCGACCGCATCTCCTCGCGCTTCAACCTGCCAACGACGCTCGACAACGACGCCAACTGTGCGACCGTCGGCGAGTGGTGGCGCGGCGCGGCGCGCGGCGGGCGCCACGTCATCGGGATCACGATCGGCACGGGCATCGGCGGCGGGCTGATCCTGGACGGCAAGCTCTTCCATGGCGCGTCGGACGTGGCCGGCGAGATCGGGCACACGACCATCGACCTCAACGGGCGCCACTGCAAGTGCGGCAACTATGGGTGCCTGGAGGCCTACGCCTCCGGTCCCGCGATCGCGACCCGCGCGCGCGAGGTGCTGGTGCGAGAGGGCACCGACTCGCTGCTGCCGCAGATGGTGCACGGCGACCTGGACAAGATCACGGCCGAGACGGTGTACGACGCGGCCAAGCAGGGCGATCCCGTGGCGCACGAGATCGTGCGCGACACCGCGCGGTACCTGGGTGCGGGTGTCGCGAACCTGCTGAACATCATGAACGCCGACGTCGTGGTCGTGGCGGGCGGCGTGACCCGCGCCGGGGACCGCCTGTTCACGCCGCTGCGCGCCGAGGTGCGGCGCCGCGCCTTCCAGCCGGCGGTGGACGCGGCACGCATCGTGCCGGGCGAGCTCCCCGGCACGGCGGGCGTCGTCGGAGCCGTGGCCACGCACCTGATGGAGATCGGGGTGGAGATAAGCTAGATAGCGAACGGCGCAGGACCGGGTACTGCGCAGGACCGGATACTGCGCAGGACCGGATACTGCGCAGTTCCGACTACAGCGAACGACCAGGTACCGCGCACGACCGGGTACTGCGAACGACCACGTGCCGCGCATGACCGGGTACAGCGGCGAACCGCAAAGGACCCTGGACTTCGGGTGAGTTCGCCCCTGCGCCGTTCACGCTGTTTCGGTCCTGCGCCGTTCACGCTGTTTCGGTCCTGCGCCCTTTCGGTCCTGCGCCGTTCTCGGTTGTGCGCAGTATCCGGTCCCGCGCAGTTTTGCCATATGAACATTGGCATCATCGGCACGTTCGTCTGGGACGTCATCTACGGCCGCGATACGCGCGTCGGGCCCGTGGAGGAATGGGGCGGCATCACGTACGCCCTCGCCGCGTTCGATGCTGCGCTTCCCGACGACTGGCGCATCGTCCCGCTCATCAAGGTCGGGACCGACCTGGCGCCGCGCGCCCGCCAGTTCCTGCATGGGCTCCGCCACCTGGCGCCAGGCACCGACATAATAGAAGTGCCCTGGCCCAACAACCGCGTCGAAATCCGCTACTACTCGGCGGAGCGCCGCACCGAGCGGCTCACGGGCGGCGTGCCGCCGTGGACCTGGGCCGGCCTGCAGCCGCTGCTCAAGGGCATCGATGCGCTCTACGTCAACCTGCTCGCGGGCTGGGAGCTGGACCTCGAGACGGCGCAGCTCCTGCGCCAGCACTTCCGCGGCCCGATCTACTGCGACCTGCACTCGCTGGTGCTGGCCATCCAGGCGGATGGACTGCGCACGCCACGCCCGCTGCCCAACGTCCGCGAGTGGTGCGCCTGCTTTGACCTCATCCAGGTGAACGAGGACGAGATGGCGCTGATGGCCCCCGACCCCATGGCCCTCGCCGCCACCGCGCTCGACGCCGGCGCCCGCTGCCTCGCCGTCACGCTGGGCCCGCGCGGTGCCGTGTACTTTGCGGCGCCCGACTTCGATTGCCTGGACGACCTGCGCCGCGAGCGCCTGCTGGGCGCGATGTCCGGCCCGATCCGGACCGCGCGGATTCCGGCCGAAGCTGTCAAGACCCTTGACGGTGATCCGACCGGTTGTGGCGATGTCTGGGGCGCAACCTATTTCTCTCGGCTGGTCGCCGGTGATAAGTTGGGAGACGCCATCCAGGCCGCGCACCGCGCCGCGGCACGCAACTACGGGCACCGGGGAGCTACCGGCCTCGCCCACCACCTCCGGGGAGAGCTGAGCGCCACGTGACGACCGTCATCACCGTTCCACCATCGCTCGATGACCAGACGTTCGAGCAGGTGCTGGAGCAGCTGGCGCCCCTCCCGCCCGACGAGAAGATCCTGGTGGACGCCCGGCACTGCCGGTGGGCGTCGCCCTACGGCCTCACGGCCCTGTTGACGCTCGCCCAGACGCGCGCCGAGCGCCCCGCGTTCGCCGGCCCGGAAGCCGAGGACACGGCGGGCTACTGGGCGCGCGCCGACTTCTACAAGCACGCCGAGACGCTGTACGACATGCACGGCACCGTGCCCCGGCGCACGCCGGGCGATTCCAAGGTGCTGCTGGAAGTCACGCCCGTGGCCCGCAGCGAGGACGTGCACGACGTCGTGGAGCGCATCCAGCAGAAGGCGCAGCAGATCATCGCCACCGAGCTGAACCTCGACGCCAAGGCAACGGTCGGCTTCGCGATGACGCTGTCAGAGGTCTGCCAGAACATCGTGGAGCACGCCGGCCGCGGCGGCTGGGTGGCCGTGCAGGCGTACTCATGGAAGAAGCGGCTGGGCGGGCGGCGCGTGGTGCAGATCGCCGTCTGCGATGCCGGCATCGGCTTCCGCAATTCTCTGGAGAACGCGCCGGGCCGCGTGCGCGACGATCGCTGGGATGACGGCGCGGCGCTGGAGGCCGCGGTCATCCGCGGCGTGAGCCGCTTCCGCGACCCGGGCCGCGGCCAGGGCCTCTCCGGCGTCCGCCGCTACTGCGGCCGCTGGGAAGGCAAGCTCTCGATCCGCAGCGGCACCGCGCGCATCGCGCTCGTGCCACGGTGGGATGACGACATCCCGCTCGAAGAAAACCTCTCCCCCTTTCCGGGCGCCCAGGTGCAGGTCACGATCCCCGAGCGCGCGGCCACGAAAGAATGAACCACATCGACCTTGGCTCGGTGCTTCGCCAGACCGTCTCGGCCAACCTGTACTCCAATCTCGTCACGCGCCCCACCGGGGCGGCCGTCCGCAACCAGATCGAGCAGCTCATGCAGGGCGCGCAGGAGCGCACGCTCACCGTGCTCGACTTCTCGCACGTCTCCATGATGGACTTCTCGTGCGCGGACGAGGTGATCGCCAAGCTGCTGCTCCGCTACTGCGACGAGAACCCGCCGCACGAGGCGTACTTCCTGTTCCGTGGCGTGACGGACGACCACTGGGAGGCGATCGAGACGGTGCTGGAGCGCCACGGGCTGGCGCTGGCCATCGAGCAGGAAGACGGCGTGCACGTCGTCGGCGTGCTCAGCGAGCGCGAGCGCCGCACCTGGGAGGCGGTGAAGCGGCACGGACGCGCCGCCGCCGCCGATGTCGCCACGGAGATGGGGGAAGACGAATCCGGCGTGCGCAGCACGCTCGACGCGCTCTGGCGCCGTCGCCTGCTCATGCGGCTCGACGAGAAGTACGTCGCGCTGGGAGGCGAGCGTGCCGGATGAGGTGCTCAACAAGCCGTTGCGCGTGCGCGAACTGCTGGCCACGCGCAGTGGCGATCCCGCGCGCGGGCCGACGGCGTTCCTGCACCCGGACGACGCCCGCGCGCGGCTGATCACGGATGGAGAGCTGGCCTGGGTGTACGGGCCGCGTCGGCACGAGCTCGCCACCGTCCACTGGGACGAGCGCGTGCCGAAGGGAGACGTGGTGCTGCGCGACGTGGTCGGCGCCTCTCCCTCGGAAATGGTGCGGGTGGTCAAGCCCGACATGGACCGGCGCGGGCGGCCTCCCGTGCTGGCGTGAGGCCGTAGCATGGCAATGAGTCGCAAGCAGCGCCCCCTCGACCGTGCGTCCCTGCCGCTGCACGGGGGCGTGGACCCGCAGGAACGCCAGGTGGACGCGCCCGTCGTGCGCGCCCTGTTCCAGTCCGTCAACTACCTGCAGGAAGTGGGCAGCGGCGACGCGCTGCGCTACCCGCGCTACGGCAACGCGCCCAATGCTGAGGTCGTCCAGCGCCGCATCGCCGCGCTCGAGGGGGCCGAGGCATCGGTGCTGCTCGCCAGCGGCATGGGCGCCACCGCGTGCGCCCTGTCCGCGCTGCTGCGCCCGGGCGACCACGTCCTGGCCAGCTCGTGGATCTACGGCGGCACGCGCGTGCTGCTCGAGCGCGAGTTCGCCGCGCTCGGCATCGAGGTGTCGCTGGTGGACCCGCTGGAGGTGCGCGTCTGGCGGCGCTCGCTGCGCCCCAACACGCGCGTCATCTTCCTCGAGACGCCGGTGAATCCCACCTGTCGCGTGCTCGACCTCAAGCCGGTGAGCTTCCTCTGCAAGCAGGGAAGCATCGCGCTCGTCGTGGACGCCACGTTCGCCAGCCCGATCAACTTCCGCCCGCTCGAGCACGGGGCCGACGTCGTCATCCACTCGGCCACCAAGTACCTGAACGGGCACCACGACGTGCTCGCCGGCGTGGTCTCGGGCACCGCGCCGTACATCGAGGAAGTGCGCCAGAAGATGATGCTCTGGGGCCAGGCGCCCGACCCGTTTGCCGCGTGGCTGCTGGAGCGCGGGCTCAAGACGCTGGACGTGCGCATGGAGCGGCACAACGCGAACGCGATGCGCGTGGCCGAGTGGTGCGCCTCGCGCAAGGAATTCCGCGCCGTGCACTACCCCGGCCTGCCGTCGCACCCCGACCATGCGGTGGCGAAGCGGACGCTGGACGGCTTCGGCGGCATGATGGCCGTGGAGCTCGCGGGCGGCGGACGCGCTGCCGAGCGCATGCTGCGCCGCCTGCGCGTCATCCAGCATGCCCCGAGCCTGGGCGGCGTGGACTCGCTGGCCTCCGAGCCGCGGTTCACGTCGCACGCGCACCTGACCCCGGCGGCGCGCGCCGCCGCCGGCATTCCCGATGGGTTCGTCCGCCTGAGCATCGGCATCGAGGGCGCGGACGACCTCATCGCCGACCTCGAGCAGGCACTGCGTTGAGGCCGAGCGAATCGGGCGGGGTGATCCGCTTCGACCGGGTCACGAAGGAGTATCCGCGGTCGGGCGTGGCGCTGCGCGACGTGTCGTTCCAGGTGGCCAAGGGCGAGTTCGTGTTCCTCACGGGGCCGAGCGGCGCCGGCAAGAGCACCATCCTGCGCCTCACCTACTTCGAGGGAACGCCGACGCAGGGCGAGGTGCGCGTCAGCGGCTTCACCTCGCGCGAGACCTCGCGCAAGGAGATCGCGAAGCTGCGGCGACGGCTCGGCATCGTGTTCCAGGACTTCCGCCTGCTCGAGGACCGCACCGCCGAGGAGAACGTCGCATTCGCGCTCGAGGTGACGGGCACGCCGCGCGCGCAGGTCGGCCCCAAGGTGAGCCGCGTGCTCGCGCAGGTGGGGCTGGCCTCCAAGCTGACCGCGTACCCGCGCGAGCTGTCCGGTGGCGAGCAGCAGCGCGTGGCCATCGCCCGCGCGCTGGTCAACGATCCGTTCGTGCTCATCGCCGACGAGCCCACCGGCAACCTGGACGAGCGGGCCACGCGCGGCGTCTTCCAGCTGCTGCAGGAGATCAACGCCGCCGGCACCGCCGTGCTCATGGCGACGCACGACCTGGAGCTGGTGCGCCGGTCCGACTACCGCACCATCGAGCTCAACCACGGGCAGGTCGTGTTTGACTCGGCCGACACGCCGGAGGTGCAGCCATGAGGCGCACGTTCCGCGAGGCCGCGAACACCTTCCTGCGCGCGCCGCTGCTCAGCGCGCTCAGTGTCACGACCATCGCGTTCTCGCTCTTCGCGTTCGGGCTGTTCGGGCTGGTGGCGCTGAACATCCGCGACGCGCTGCAGAAGGTGGAGGAGCGCGTCGAGATCCGCGCGTTCATCGTCGACGGCACGGACGCGACTGCCGTCGCCGCCGCCGCGGGGGACATCGCCGCCTTTCCCGAGGTGCAGTCCGTGAACCTCGTCTCGCGCGAGCAGGCACTGCAGCGCGCACGGCAGGAGCTGGGCGAGTTCCGGGACGTGTTCGAGGCGGGCGTGCTCCCCGCGTCCATCGACGTGAAGCTCAAGCCCGGCTCGCGCGATCCGGCCACCGTGCAGCAGGTGGCCGAGCGCCTCAAGAGCTACCCGTTCATTGACGACGTGCGCTACGGCGAGGAATGGATCACGCAGCTCCACCGGCTGCGGAACATCGCCGGCGTGGCCGGGCTCGCGCTTGGCCTCGCCTTCGCCGCCGTCGCCGTGATCATCATCGGCGCCACGATCCGCATGGCCGTGCTGGCCCGCGCCGAGGAGATCGCGATCATGCGGCTGGTCGGCGCCACCGACGGCTACATCCGGCGCCCGTTCCTGCTCGAGGGGTTCTTCAAGGGCGTGGCCGGCGGCGCGCTCGCGCTGGCCCTCACGTGGTTCGCCACGCAGCTCATCGACCGGTACCTGCACTTCCAGACCGTGTTCTTCTCGCCGTCGCTCGCGGCGCTTGGCATCGTGGCCGGCGCGCTCATCGGCGTGCTCGGCAGCGCCGTGTCCGTGGGGAGGCACCTACGCCGCGTCTGACGCGGGCGCTGGCCCTCGTGGGCGCGCTCACGCTCGCCGCGGCACCGGCCGCCGCGCAGCAGGGTTCGGCCACCGACGCCAGGCTGCGCGCGCAGCGCGACACGCTCGAGCAGATCCGCAGCGAGCGCGCCGCGCTGGAGCGCCGGATGCAGGAGCTGCGGAGCTCCGCACACGACCTCTCCGAGGAAGTGGCCAACCTCAACAGCCGCGCTGACGCCACCGCGCGCATCGTCCGCACGCTGGATCACCAGCTCGAGACGATCACCGTGGACGTGGCGGAGGCGACGCGCGACCTCGTCCGCACGCAGGACGAACTCGTCGCGCAGCGCGCCGTGCTCCGCCGCCGCCTGGT
>DASZRI010000472.1:0-3791 GCA_035549215.1 Gemmatimonadaceae bacterium
GCCCAGCGCGGACCTGGGCGCCGCCGTGCAGGTGGCGGTGAAGGCGCGCACGATCAACAACGGGCAGTCGTGCATCGCCGCCAAGCGGTTCATCGTGCATCGCGACATCGCGGACGCGTTCATCCCGCGGTTCGCGCAGGCGATGGCGGCGCTGGTGGTCGGCGACCCGATGGACGAGCGCACCCAGGTCGGGCCGCTGGCCGGCGCGCAGCTCGTGGAGGACCTGGAGGCGCAGGTGCAGCAGTCGGTCGTGCGCGGTGCCCGCGTGCTGACGGGGGGCACGCGCGTGGCTGGGCGCGGCTTCTTCTACGCGCCGACGGTGCTCGCGGATGTCCCGCCGGGCACGCCGGCATGGAGCGACGAGCTGTTCGGCCCGGTGGCATCGGTGTTCGTGGCGCGCGACGCGGACGACGCCATCCGCATTGCGAACGACACGCGCTTCGGCCTGGGCGCCAGCGTGTGGACGCGCGACCGCGCGGAGGCCGCACGCTTCGTGCGCGACCTGCAGGCGGGGAGCGTGTTCGTGAACGCGATGGTGGCATCGGACCCGCGATTCCCCTTTGGCGGCGTGAAGGCGTCGGGGTACGGGCGCGAGCTGGGCGGCTACGGGCTGCGCGAGTTCGTGAACGTGAAGACCGTGCGCGTGCGGCTCTAGCCGGCGCGCGGCAGCTCGATCTGCACGCGCGTCCCCTCGCCGGGCGCGCTCTGCAGCCAGATGCGCCCGCCCCACGCTTCGATGAGCCGGCGGCTGATGGCGAGCCCGAGGCCGCTGCCGCTGGTGCGCGTGGAGAAGTGCGGCTCGAAGACGCGCGGCAGGATGTCGGCCGGGATCCCCTGGCCGTCGTCCTGCACGACGATGCGGACGACGCTGTCCGTTGACAGCGTGGTGCCGATGGCGCGCGCGCCGGCCAGGCGGGCGTTCTCGTAGAGGTTGAGCAGCACCTCGCGGAGCTCGTCGGCGCGCGCCAGCGCCTGGACGCGTTCATCCGCGCCCTCGAGCTGCCACCGGATGGTCTCGTCGCCCATGCGCTCCAGCCCCACGAGGTCGCGCAGGACGTCGGAGACATCCGTGGGCTCGGCGTTCGGCCGGTCGCTCGGCCCCGCGCCATAGCGGCTGAAGGCGCGCGCGATCTCGTCCAGGTGATCGATCTCGGCCAGGATGCGCGTCACGTTCTCGTCGAGCACGCGGTCGAAGTCCACGCGCTGGTCCGCGCGCGCCCGCTTGAGGTGCTGCACGCCCAGGCGGATGGGCGTGAGCGGGTTCTTGATCTCGTGCGCCACCTGGCGCGCCATCTCGCCCCACGCCAGCACGCGCTGCGCGTGCGCCGTGGCCGCCTTGCTCGCCTCGAGCTCCGTGGCCATGCGCCGGAACGCCGCGAACACCGGGCGGAACTCGGCCGTGGGGTTGTCCTCGAGCACGGGCGCGCGCCCGCCGGCCGCGAGGGTGAGCGCCGCCTTCCGCAGCGAGCCGATGGGCCGCGCGAGCTGCCGCGCCGCAATGCCGCTCAGCCAGAACGCCGCCAGCGCGCCGAGCGCCGTCGCGAAGAGCACGAGGACCGCCAGGTCGCTGCGCCGCGGATCGAGGATCGCCTCGTCGGAGCGCGCCGGCGCCGCGAGCACGTCGTTGCCCTGCTCCGTCTCGATGGCGCGGAAGCCGAACAGCGCGTGAGCGACGCCGAACGACTCGTCGCTGATCGCGGTGACCTCGTCCTGCAGCGCGAGCGCCACGTGCACCGGCGGGTCGAGCAGCCGCCCCGTGGGCGCCAGGGCGCTGAGCAGCGTGTCGCTCGCCGACACGAGCGCGCCGCCGTGGTACAGGAAGAGCGGCGCCTGCAGGCGCCGGCTCTCGCTGGACAGCCATTCCGTCGCCTGCCGGCCGGGCGCGACGGCGCGCAGCGTCTCGCGCACGAGCAGCTCGCGGCTCTGCGCCGCGTCGTCGGCCAGTTGCCGGTACGACCAGACCGCGAACGCGAGCGCCGGGATCATGAAGAACGCGAACAGCGCGAGCGTGAGCTGCGTGCGGTAGCTGCGCCGCCACCGCCGCTCGCGCTCGCGCAGCCACCGCATCACCGCGCCGTCGGCCAGCACGCTGCCCAGCCAGAGCGCCCAGACGATCGCGAGGTCGAGCAGCACGATGAGCACGCCGCGCTGCACGAGCGCGGGCACCGACCGCAGCTCCACCTCCACGTGCACGCGCGACGCGCCGATCCCGGTGCGCGCCACCCAGTCGCCGTGCAGCGCGGTGGCCTCGCGGCGCCATTCGACCTGCTGCGGCCCGGCGGGCACGTGCGCCGGGTAGTCGCCGAGTTGCAGCACGTACGGCGGCTGCGCCTCCGGCGGCTGCTCGATGCCGAGCAGCTTGGCGAACGGGTCGCCGCTGATCAGCCGCGTGCGCGACGCGACCACGGCCACCACGACGCCGGAGTCCGTCGGCACCGCGAGCGCGACCTCCACGGCGGGACGGGCGAGCAGCGGCAGCTCGATGATCTGCCTCGTCGCCTGCGCCTGGCGCACGATCTCGCGCACCTGGTCGCCCGGCACCTCGAACGCCGCCGTGCGAAGCGTCGTGGCCGGCACCGTGTCGCCGCGCCACACCGAGAACCACGACGGGTAGCCGCCCGCCGCCAGCTCGGAGGTGGCGTACAGCCGCAGGAGCCACTCGCGCGACGGCGTCTGCGGCCCCGACGACAGCACGGCGCCGCCGAAGCGCTCCGCAAGCGTGACGGCATACGGGTCGGTCTCGCTGAGGCCGCGCACATCACGCTCGGCCAGCGCCATGCGCCCGCGCGTCGTGGCGCCCCAGACCAGCGTCGTCGCGCCCAGCGCCGCGACCATCGCGGCGCTGGAGACGAGCGTGCGCGAGCGGCGCGCGAGTGCCAGCGCCGCGATCGCGACGATCCACGGGATCGGGTACCACCACGGCCAGCCGCCGGACGCTTCCCACGTCACCGGGCCGAGCAACGCCGCGAGTCCTGCGAGCACCGGCCCGACCCAGGCCGGCAGCCCGCGCACGCCGCCGAGGGCGGCGCTTCCCGCGCCGGCACCGGCCAGCAGCAGCGCGCACGCGGCCAGGAAGATCGGCACTTCCCAGATGAGCCAGAGTGCGGTGTTCACGCCGTACGCCGGGATCTGGATGCCGCGTGCAAGGTCGCGCAGCAGGAACGGGCCCAGCGCCGCGATGGCCAGCACCACGCCCGCCCAGAGGAGCCGCGGCGCGCCGCGGGACAGGCGGCGGATGCCGGCGAGCAGCGCGAGCAGGGTCAGCACGCCGGTGATGAGCAGCGCCCCCGCATTGGCCGTGAGCGGCCCGCCGGTGCCCGTGAAGTACAGCGACGCGTCGAACAGCCGCGAGTAGTTCGAGAAGGCGTTCAACGGCGCCGTCGCGGTGCACAGCAGCGCCACGCCCACCGCCACGAGCCGCCAGCGGAACTTCCGCCCCACGCGCCACGTGCCGACCATGAAGCACGCCATCGCGAGCGCGAGGGTGGCCGCGGCGACGAGCCGCGCGCGCTCCAGCGTGCGCACGCGCATCGCGCCCTGCGTGATCGGCGCCGGCTGCGCGTAGGCGAGCACGCGCGAGCGATCGAGCAACGGCTGGGCGTCCCGCGGCCGCGTGGAGTCGGTCGGCAGCCAGAAGACGAACCCCGCGCCACCGGTCTCGCGGACCACGCGCGCGGCGAGCGGGCGCGACAGGCGGTCCGCCGGGGGCACCGCGTCCAGCAGCCGCACGGCCACCGCGCGGCGCGCGCCGCGCGTCTCCGCCGCGTACAGCGCCAGGTAGAACGGCGTGC